>JAUZSJ010000059.1 GCA_030949555.1 Persephonella sp.
TAAAATCTCCTTTTGTTTTAACAATGGAGTGGTTCAGATTTCCTAAATTCTTTATCTCTCCGATAAATTTCCCATCTTCAATAACAGCTTCAAAGCTCCTCTTTCTCTTTCAACCACGTACAGTTTCTCAGCAAAAACTGTGTTAAAAATAGACAAAAACAAAAACAATCAGATATAACATTCAGGTTCCTCCGCAAAATAGTCTCCATATACAGCATAGGCTCTTGAACGGGAATTTCCATTACATATCTCAATAAATTTGCATTCTCCACATCGGCCTTTTACAGGTCTTGGATGCTGTCGCAGCTTAGACAGTATTCCGTTAGAGTTCCATATACTGTAAAAATCCTTCTCATGTATGTTTCCAAGCTTATACTGGAAGTATGTGTCAGGTTTTACATTTCCCCTGTAATCTATGTCTGCTATTCTAACGCCTGCCTGATTCCCCCCCCAGATTTTCAGATTTTCATACAGCAGGTCTGCTTTTTCTGGATATCTATCTTTAAACATCTGATAAAACAGCACCGCATCAGCTTCATTATTTCCTGTAACTACATCAACAGGAATCTCTTTTTCCACATACTCAAAGGCTTTATCTATTATCTGCCGAACAATTTTTTTATACTGCTCTTTTTCTGTCTGAGACAGATTTCTCCCCCTTCCAGGATAAACAAGGTGTGAAAAATAGATTTTTGGTATCCTCTCTTTTTCTGCAAGCTCAAATATGAAAGGGATAGAGCGGTATGTTTCTGAGGTTATTGTAAATCTCATTCCCACTTTTATGCCTGCATCTTTTACAAGTCTGATAGCATTTAAGCTTCTGTGGAATGCCCCTTTCATTCCCCTGAATCTGTCGTGGGTCTGAGGGTCTCCATCTATACTTATGCCAACATAAGAGAAGTTCTCTTTTATCTGATTGATATTTTCCTGCGTGATTAAAAGACCGTTGGTTGAAAGGGTTGTTATAAAACCGTTTCTGTTAAACAGCTTTGCTATATCAAATATGTCTTCCCTTATCAGAGGTTCTCCTCCAGAAAGAATCAGATACTTCACATTGGCTTTTTTCAGATAAGGAATCTGTTTTTTTAGTGTGTCTATATCAGGCTCTCCTGCTCTTGAAGTGTTTGCTGCAGAGTAGCAGTGTTTACAGAAGAGATTACAGGCGTTTGTCAGATTCCATATAAGGATAACTCCCGGAAAAGGTTTTATCCTTTCACCCTTTAATGTCTTTTTATATACTCAGTTATCCTCAGCATCTTTAAACTCCATCATATAGGAAAGGACAGAATCAAGCTCTTCTTTAGATAGGTTCAGTCTTGGCATTGCATTTCTCTTATATCCAAGCTGTCTGTATGTAGCCTCCGGGTTCATTATATGGGATATTATCATCTCCTTATTCCTGTGATTTACAATCCATCTAAAAAAGAAGGTCCAAAAGCTTCCTGTGTCTGATGGTGACATCCCCAGCATTTTGACATAAAAACTTCTTTTCCTAAAAGAAAAGGTGCATATTTTCTTGATTTGTTTACGATGTTATACTTTCCAATGGGAATACTTGCAGGAATTTTTTTTATCAGCTTTAAAGTTACACTGTCGTATATCAAAAGTGCTCCATCTCTGTTATAAAGGCTTACATATGCCAGATTGCCGTCTCCTGAAAACTCTGAATGAATAACTCTCTTACCTTTTTGGGTTTCTAATGTTTTTACACTGAAGCTGTTTTTATCAATCAGAACAATTTTGCTCTTTCCGTTGTCTGTCCATAGGTATGGTGTTGTTGGATGAGTCCTAACAAAAAAACCATTACCCTGTATGTCTATTTTCTGGATAAACTTCCACTTGTACATCTGCCATACTGTAACGTAAGGTTTTCCTATGTGGGGAGTGGCAAAGTAAAATTTGCCGTTTTTATACCAGAAGGTTGCAGATGCAAGATGGGGCATTCCTTCAATGGAATAGGAGAATATCTCTTTTCCATTATCTATCTGATAAACAGTAAGTAGAGTTCCTTTTCTTGAAGTTCCTACAATATAACGTTCAAATGGGTCTATAAAAAAATCCTCGTATGGCTCTTTTATTTTTCTGTAGCTTATAGAAAAACTCTCTGTATCTAAAAAGCCTATAAATGGTTTGTCTCTAAAAGAAAAAATTGCCTCATCTTTTGAGTAAAGTCCATAAATGGCAGAAATCAGACCTTTTTGCTGAATAACTTTCACGAGCGGAAAAGCTTTCCGCATCAAGGATAACTATACTTTTTGGCAGCCAGCAGGAAACAAGGATATATCTTCCTGTTCTATCCATGGATATATTTCTCAGGTAAACACAGGCTCTCACTTTACCATAGAATCTGCCTCTGTCTATATCATACCTTCCTATCCACCCGTCTCTCGAAGGAATGTATATCCTTTTCCCTGACGGAGAAAACTTTAAGCCTCCATGAACATTTTTGAAATCAAACTTATCTAAAATTTTTATTTCTTCCATTATCCATACTTTTTGATGCCCCCTTTCAACAACTGCGACAACGTTTTTTATATCTTTTACTGAGTAACTCTTTTCCTTTTCCTTTAACGATAGTAATAGAACTGTTTATTCTGTCTGAAGACCACTGAATTTTTGCCGGTGTTTTTATATAGGCTATAATAGATTTAATCTGCTTCTCAGTCAGGTCAGGAAATGGAGGCATCTGGGTAGCAGGTAGTCCATTTTTGATGATTTTTATCAGTTTTTTTTCTGGATATTTTCTTAAAAATAATGGTATAAGAGGGGAGCCACTGTGCCGGCTCTGTCCACCCGATGGCAAGAGAGGCACAGTGGTTTCCTGGTACCCAGCGCTGGCTCCCATTAGCCCAGCTCTCCCTGCAGAGGCACCAAACACAATCAGGAGGGTTAGCGGCAGCAGGACTATTCTTTTCATCAATATATGTCCTTCATTGTGTTATAAACATTAAACTTACCTGTAGGTGTTCTTACCCAATCTCCAGTAATTTCTTTTTTCAGCTTGAGGGTTTTTGCATCGTAAACTAAGATTGCTGTTGGCTGGTTTTTCTTACCCCATACAGAAATCCAGAACTCTGAGCCATCTTCGCTGAACTCTTCGTGAACAGCTCTGATATTTTTGTACTTTTTAGGAACTGTAAGAGTTTTAACAAGTTCAAATGTGAACTTATCATACACATAAATACTGCTTCTAAGTTTTTCATCTGGGTGAAGAGGTCTGTCTGCAATTAGATACTTAGACTTTGGATGTGTTTTGATAAACAGATTCCCTCCACCTTCCCCTGGTAAATCAAACCATTTAACAACCTTCCAGGCATACTGGGGATGTCCTTCAGGGTCTGTTCCTATACATGCAATTCTTTTTTCTCCAATATGACCTGTACACCATATAGGACCGTATTTAGGATGGTCTATGTTTGCACCTCTACCAGGATGTGGTTTTATTCCAACTTTGACTATAGCCTCTAACTCTTTGTCTTTTGTATCAATTACCACAATTTTGTCTCTCATATTTGCAGCAACAAGGAAGTATCTCTTAGATAGGTCCCATCCACCGTCATGAAGATATCTTTCAGAATCAATCATATCGATGCTCACTGTTCCTTTATCAACTTTAGAATAATCAACAAGCCACACCTGTCCTGCTTCCTTGATGTTAAGAACCCATATGGGGTCATAGTGGGAAGAAACGATAGATGCTACTCTTGCTTCTCTGACAAACTCCTGAGTATCGTAGTAGTAAGCACTTGTTGAAACAATTTTCTTTGGCTCTAACGTCATACCGTCCAGTATAACAAAAGACGGTGGCCAGTAACATCCTACTACTGCATACTTATCTTCATAGCCGTGATACTTACTTGTGTCTATTGAACGGGCATCATAACAGACCTTAACCTCAGCAACCTTGTCAGGTTTTGCAAGCCACAGGTCTATAACAGTAGCTTTACCATCTCTACCTATTGCGTACATATATCTACCGGAAGCTGAAGACCTCAGAATGTGAACGGCAAATCCTGTATCTACAATATTCACAAGTTTCTTTGTATCACCATCAACAACAGCAACTTTACCAACGTCCCTCAGTATTACTCCAAAGAAGTTTTTCCAGTTTAGGTTGTGCTGGGGTCTTGCAGGTCTGTCTTCAACGGGCATGTAAACTTTCCATGAAGCCTTCATCTGCTGCATTGAAAGCTCTGGTGGTGGTGGCGGCTCATGCTGGAGATATCTTGCCAGCAGGTTGATTTCGTCTTTACTAAGAATTCCCTGTTTACCCCAGTCTGGCATTCCGCCTAATGTTCCATTGTAAATAAATGCTTCAAGTGCCTGTGTTCCAAGTTTCCTTGTTCTGTCAGGTGTGAGAGCTGGTCCTGTTGCTCCTTTTCTGAGCATCCCGTGACATCCTGCACATCTGTCAAAATAAATCTGGGATGCCTTTTTCATCTCCTCCTTCGTTATAGGTGGAGGTGAAGATTCAGCTTTTGCGGTGCTGACTGACAGAGCTACAACTCCTGTAATAACGGTAGCTCCTACCAGTCCACCTGTCAGTTTTGTTACCCTCATAATTACCCTCCTTTAACAGTTTATAGGATTAATACTTGTAATCAAGCTGCAGCCAGTATTTTGTAACATCTTTTGTCCCTTTAAGATTTCCACCAGTGTAGTATCCGTTGTCTGCATCATACCATGCTGCTTTTGCAAGGAATGACAGCCTTTTTGTCAGCTTTTTAGCATAGAGAGCATCTATCTCTGAACCTATAGATTTTCCAGCGCCAGGGTCTTTATCCTGAATCAAATGTCAGGTATGCAACCATAATTTTTCCAATTGCAGGATTTTTGTATCCTACAGAGAAGCACCACTCTTTCATACCATAATCAAATCCTCCTGCAGCTCCTGCAAGCATAACGTCAGCCCATCCGTCAAACTTGTGGTTTGTTGCCAGTGGAACTGAAAATCCTGCATCTTTTCCACCTGCATCTCCAAAATATGTGTACATGATGTTTCCGAAAAATCCCATTGATGAAGCACCGACCTTCAGTCTGTAGTAGTCTGTATCAATATCTGGTTTTGTGTTAAGGTTATCTTTTTCATATGGGTCTGTCTGTTTTGCGTACTCACCGAGGTATGATACCTTTACTCCTCCAAGGTCCACAGCTCCGGAAGCTTTTACTCCGTATGTGTCGTGGATGTCTGTCAGAAGATATGCAAAACCTTTAACCCTCAGCTGTGGAATAACCCTGTAGTTTACGTCAAGAACAATAGGCATTTTGTCAAGCTGCCAGTCCACATTACCACTATCAACAACAAACTTTCTCTCGTAAACGCCTGCCAGCAAGAAGTCCAGTCCAGGTAGTGGTTTTCCTGCAACAGCTAAAACTCCAAGAGATTGAGGCATCTGTCTCCATCCTACTGTTCCTATAAATCTGTGGTCGTCAACAATCACGTACTTTCTGCCTGCAACGAAGGTGTAATTTCCTAATGAGTAAGCAACATATGCCTGGGTTATTCTTGTATTATCAGGGTCTGCTACAAATTCATAGCCGGACTTTTGAGGAGCATAATCATCAACAAGTGCTGACACGTCAATGGCTTCAAGAACAGCTGACAATCCGTTTACTCCTAAAACAGTTCCAATCTTAACACCAACTTTTGTTCTGATGGTCAGAGCATTTGCCTCTTTGTTACCAGAGTTGTCTACCTCAACATACTCATACCTTGGTCTGAACTCTAAGTAAGGCTTTACATTGTCAATAAATGACCCACCTAATAAACCCTGGGCATTTGAGCTGCTCACCTGACCACGAAATCAGAAAACGCTCCCTCTGCTAATAATGCTGCCGTCCCCAAGCTTAAAACTTTCCCTTTCATCATCCAAACCTCCTTGAATTTATATCTCCACTTCAGATAAAAGTCTCTTTATGACCTCTTCTCCTGAAATACCTAACTTCTCAGACAGCTCTTCTAACCTGTCATACACATCTTTTTCTAAATACATGACTACTCTTACAGGTCCACCTTCTTCTTCCCTCATCTGGTCGTATAAATCCTGCATCTGTTTTTTCTTCTCCTGAGATACAGGAGCCCTCATAGATTTGTATTCAACAAGCTGTCCATCTTTGTAAACTCCTGAAATCTCAGCATAAACCCAGTAATATCCCCTATCTTTTCTCAAATTTTTTACATATCCTCTCCACACCTTTCCTTGTTTTATTGTGTCCCACAGCTCTTTAAAAACAGATTTTGGCATGTCTGGATGTCTTATTATGTTGTGGGGTTTTCCTATCAGCTCTTCTGGAGAATATCCTGATATTTTTGCAAAAGTCTCGTTAACATATGTTATTATCCCGTTCAGGTCTGTTCTTGATATAATCAGCTCATTTTGAGGAACTTCTGTTTCCCAGAACATATCAAATGTTTTATCCATCGCCTCCCCTCTAACTGATGTAACCCTTTATGTGTCCCTTATAAACAATGTCTTCAGCTTTAACATTTTCGTCGTTCAGCATCTCAGGAACATCGTTACTGAGTTTCTGGAGATACTCAGCAGCCGATTCCCACTCTTCTTCAGAGTATGAATAAACCATGTTTGCAAAAAGAACATGAGGAAGTGTCTGTATCTGTTTTAGTTTAAAAGTTTCTTCATTAACGTCTTCCCCTTCAATGATAATCACTATCTTTCCGCTTTTATCATCGTGGAAGTAAACCTCACACAGACCGCTCTCTTCTAAAGACTGGAGAACTTCCTGAATGTGCTCAGGCTCTGTTATCACTACTGCACTTGAGATGTTCATCTCTTTAACCTCCATATATATAATTTTCCGTCGTCACAACCAGTTATTAATTGATTCTCATCAATAAACAGTATGTTTGAAGGGGTTGCCCTGTGTCCTTTTAACACTGTTATTAAATCTCCCGTTTCTGTATCAACAACACGAACATCAAACTTATCGTTGTATAAATAAGCTCCCTTTTTTCCAGAAGGACTGAGGGCAACAGAAAAAACCATAAAGTCGTCAGCACTAAATATCCTGTAGCTGTCTGTTTTAAGATTGTAAAATACAGCCTTTTTATCTCTACCTCCGGAAATAACCCTATCATTTTTAAAATCAACGTCAAACACTTTGTCTTTATTTAGCTCTTCTATAACCTTAATTACTTTCCCTGTTTTCACATCAACAATCTTTGTATCTCCACTTTCATCGACTACGGCAACTTTATCTTTGCTTTCATTTATTTCCATATCTGAAAAAAAGGACATACCTACAGGTTTTCTGTATATAACTTTACTGTCAGGTAAACTGAAAAGCACTACCTCGTCTCCTGAAAGTCCCAGTAAGATGCTATCACCTGTAATAAATCTTACCTTTGCAACAGGCATATGCTTTTTTCTACTGATAATTTTTTTCAGATTATTACCTTCGTAAATGTATACCTCTCTTCCGCCCCTTGATGCCTGAACAACAGCCACAATTTTTTTGCCATCTGGCGATACATCAACAGAAAAAACTTTTGGAGGTTGAAGTTCTCCGGTAAAGTCTTCAAACTCGGGAAATTTCAATACCTGCAGTTTTTTTTCCTGTTTTAATCTCTATTATCTCAACCTTTCCTCCTCTCTGTGGCAACAAAGATTTTCCCACTGAAGTATCTGAGTTCACTTACTGCACTTCCTACCTGCAGAACTTTTTCTATATTAGAAGAAAAAGAACAGGACACCAACATGACAAAAAGCAGAAATATGTTAAGCACAATTTTCATCTTCTCTCAACTCCAGTGGAAACACCTCTATCGCCTGAGATGGACAAACATTTAGACAGAAACCACATCCTGTGCACAAATCTGGAACAACCTGAGGTTTAAACAGCCCTTCAAATTTAATTGCATTGTCTAAACAGGGCTCCTTGCAGGAAAAACACATAACACCATGCCATGCCATACATCTGTTTATGTTTATTTTTACCTCAGCATTTATTTTTGCAGGATTTTCTTTTGATAAGACATCGTATTCACAGACGTCAGCACACTTTCCACAAAAGGTACATCCCCTTTCTCCATAAACAACATGAGGAGAGCCGTTTTTTAGTCTGAAGAGTATTTTTTCTTCACATACCTCCACACATTTTCCAGAACATTCAGCACATTTTGTAAAATCAGAGTTTTCAGATACATAGGGAGGTCTGATAACATCTTTCAGTTCTTCCTCTGATGGTGTTTTTATCTCTTCTACTGCTGCTTTTGGAATAAAAGGAAGGGCCTTCAGAAAGCCCCTCCTGTCCATATTTTTAGACATTAATAAACCCCTTCCATAACATTCTTGTGGAGTTTTGTTTTGCTTTTTGCGTTAGGGTCTCTGTAGTCTGGCTTAAATGTGTTCTGAACTAAAGGCTTAGCATTTGCCTGAGGAGCATGGCACTGGGAGCAGTTCCATCTTGCAGGGTCGAGTTTGTTCAGTTTTACCACTTTTCCTTTTATCAGCTGGAAGAAGTCTATAAAGTGGGTTGGTGAAGTTGGAGTGGCTCCAACACTTTTTGCAACTTTAGGGTCATGACAGCCAAGACATGAGTTGTTGTCTTTTGTTATAGGAAGCAGTCCTTCTACGCTGTGGGGAATCATCGGTGGTGCGTTTTCATAAGCTCTGGCAAATCTTTTAGACTGACCAGGAGGCGTTTTTGGAAACTCAACAGGTGGAGGTGCAGTGTTCACAGTTAATGGTGCATTTCTGTAAGACAGTTCCTCGGAAGATATAGCTTTTCCTGAAGAAGCTGTTCCTCCTGGTTGACATGATGTCAGGGCTATAGAAATCCCCATAACCGGGACAAATAAAGCCGCAGTTAACTTTTTCTTAAGCATCTTCCTTCTCCTCCTTCTTTGGTTTGTATCTAAAACTAAATTCAAGAGCATCATCGTTGCATACTTCTATACATCTTCCACAGTTTATACATTCCCCTGATGAAACGATGACACTCTCTTTACCTATCATCCACAAAACCTGTTTTTCAGGACAGACATTTTTACAGCTCATACACAGTGTGCATCTGTCTGCATCATGCTTTACTCTTATGGCAGATGGCTTTGTTATAAGAGAGTAAAATCCACCTAAAGGACATACGTGTCCACACCAGCCGTTTTTCGTAACAAACAGGTCAAACAGAAACACTCCACCAACAGCAACCCAGCCAAATCCCATACCGAAGATAAGTCCCCTGTGTAGCATTGATATTGGACTGATAAACTCAAATGCAGGTGCAGCAATAATGAAGGAAACTACAAGACTGAGACCTAAAACCCAGTATCTCGTTTTTCTTGATATTCTGAGCTGCCATTCCTCCCTGTGAAGGCCTGTTTTAACCCTTATCCAGTTTGCTAAATCTGTCACCATGTTAACTGGGCATACCCAGCTGCAGAAAGCTCTCCCTCCAATGAAGGAGTAAAACAGTAGAACTATTAAGGCTCCAATGAGCACATCTGTTGCAAGAAGACTGCCGGCTACAAACAGCTGAAGAACAGCATAGGGGTCTGCCATTGGAATTATGTCTAATATCTTTGAGGAGCTTAAGTTTCCCTGCAGAATCTTCCAGCCGTACACATTACCAGCTATGTAAAGGAGGAGTATAGAAATCTGGACAATTCTTCTACCTATTAAATATCTGTGCTTGTAGATAATGTTATTCTTCATCTAACAAATCCTCTACATTCAGGTATTCTTCTGGGGATTTCTCACTTTTTGGAGTTATCGTTTTCTGAATGCCCCTGGAGCCTTTTAACCGCTGTTCATCACTCTTTTCCCAGCCTTTTACATAATGCTTTCCAACTCTTCCTAAAGCTATGTCCCTTGGCAGTACAAATATGGCTGGTTTTTCTGTTACGCATGCAAGTTCACACAGCCCACATCCTGTGCACACGTCTGGATATACCACAGGAAGGAGGAATGCATGCCTGCCTGTTCTTGGGTTTCTTCTCAGCTCAAGTTTTATAGCCTCATCTATCAGTGGACATGCTCTGTAACAGGCATCACACTGGAGACCCCAGTATGCTATACAGTTCTCTGCATCAACAACTGCCACCCCCATACGGGCTTTGTTAATGTCAAGAACCTTCCTGCCGTTTTTAACAGAAGAGACAAGTTCAGGGTCTAATGCCCCCGACGGACATGGTGGAACACAGGGGATATCTTCACACATGTAACAGGGTATCTCTCTGGGAACAAAGTATGGTGTTCCGACAGGAACTTCTTTTGGGTATATGTATTTGCCTTTCTCTTTTGGTCTGTGATCTCCCGGCGCTGCCAGTCTCAGCGTTGCTGTCTGTTTCGTTTCATCAGGATTGTTTTCCCTGTTTTTACAGGCTTCAACACACAGTCCACACTTTATACACTTTCTGATAAACTTCTCTTCGGGAACAGCTCCCGGTGGTCTGAGAACTATCTCGTCATGTTTTGCTTCAGCAACATATCCACCCCATATAGAACCTCCAAGGGCTGTAAGTCCCAGCCCTTGAAGGAGATGGATAAAAAACTTTCTTCTTTCTTTGTTCACATTTTTGTTCTCAGCCAATTTTGTTCACCTAAGCTTTGTATATCTTCACTGCACATTTTTTGAAATCTGTCTGTTTTGATATAGGGCATGTTGCATCAAGGGTAACTTTATTGATATACACTCTTTCGTCAAACCATGGAACGAACACCAGTCCTCTTGGAGGTCTGTTTCTTCCCCTTGTTTTTACTCTGGCTTTAACCTTTCCACGTCTGGATTCTACCCATACAAGGTCATTATCTTTTACCCCTATTTTTTCAGCATCTTTTGGATGCATGTAACACAGTGCTTCAGGAACAGCTCTGTAGAGTTCTGGAACTCTCATTGTCATCGTTCCTGAATGCCAGTGCTCAAGAACTCTACCTGTTGCAAGCCAGAATGGATACTCGTTGTCTGGTGGTTCTGGTGGATCCATGTATGGTCTGAAGAATATTTTGGTTTTATTTGTAAGGTCAACTTTCTGTTTGTCTGTTACACCAAACAGATTTCCTCTTGGCAGTTTTTTCAGTGCTGGTCCGTAGAATGCAAACTTACCATCCCTTGGAGCTCTTCCTGCTTCAATCTCTTTCCTTGCATATGGGTCGTAGTCTGCATTAAATCTCCATGGAGTTTCTTTTCCGTCAACAACAGGCCATCTAAGACCTCTTACCCTGTGGTATGTGTCAAAGTCTGCAAGGTCGTGTCCGTGTCCCATTCCAAACAGTCTGTATTCTTCCCACAATGCTTTTTCTATGAAGAAACCGTAACCTTTCCATGGTTTTCCATCTACACCAATAACATTTCTTCTATCTCCTATTGCACAAGTGTTTAGATGTATTTCTCCTGTATTTGGATTTTTTGCTACTGGTTGAGGGTATGATAGGTCTACGTCAGGAATAGAACGTCTAAATGCCTTTTCTGAGAAAAGAACATCATACAAAGTATCTTCTGGACTGTATCCCATCTCTCTTGCCTTGTCTAAGACATTTGGAAGAACAGTTCCATCAGACAGTTTCCACTCTTTCCATACTTCTTTTAATTTAAAAGGAATTTGCAAGCTCAACAATGTGGAATATATCTGGCATTGTTGATTCTCCTAATGGGGTAACTTGTTGCCTCCAGTGCGTGTGCTCATTCTTTCCGCGTTTTTCCGTAGGCACCCCCACTTTTCGTAAATCATTGATGCTGGGAGTATCAGGTCTGCAACTTTTGCAGATATTCCGGGATAAGAGTCAGAAACAACAATGAAGTTATCCATTTTTCTTGCTGCTTTTATCCAGTGGTTAGCGTTTGCTGTATCATGCCATGGGTTACATACCTGAACCCATGCAAACTTGATTTTTCCATCCTCAAGGTCTCTCATTATCTTAACGATGTGGGAACCAACCTTTGGATTGATTGTTCCGTGTGGAATATTCCATATCTTTTCAGAAATCTTTCTGTGTTTTGGATTGAATACAACCATATCTGCAGGCAGTCTGTGGGCAAATGTTCCAACCTCCCTTGCGGTTCCACAGGCAGAAGGCTGTCCTGTAATTGAGAATGCTCCATTGCCTGGCTGTGCCTGTTTACCTAACAGGTGGTGGAGCATGTAAGCCTGCTCGTTAACCCATGTTCCTCTTGTGTGCTGGTTGAATCCCATTGTCCAGAATGTAACAGCTTTTCTGTTTTTGTCTATATAGAGCTCTGCAAGTTTTTTTAATTTTTCTTTGAACTGATCTAACGATTCATCTGGATCTCCCTTAGAAATTCTCGCTACATAATCAAGGGTGTAAGGAGCTACAGCTTTCTTAAAGTCTTCAAAAGAAATTATCCAGTGTTTTCCTGCCTTTTTAGAGTTTTTCATTCTTATTATGTCACCTTCTTTATATCCATATACACTTAAAGCAGGAGCTTCTAATGCAGATACCCTTTTAGCTACTTGTTTTTTAACTGTCTGTCTTTCTTTGTCTGTAAAGCTTGGGTGGTCTGGATTTCTCATTCCGTATCCAATGTCTATATGTCCTGTTGTAAATACACAGTACTTATTCACAAAGTCCCAGTCTATAGCTTCAGGATGGTTGTAAACAATTTCCCTTGCAATGTAGTTCATAATAGCAAGATCTGTATTGGGTCTGAAAACAATGTCTATGTCTGCTAAATCCATTGTTCTGTGTCTGAATGTTGAAAGAACAACAAACGCTTTCACTCTGTCTGGGTCAGAAAGTTTTCTGTCTGTAACTCTTGCCCACAGTATAGGATGCATTTCTGCCATGTTTGAGCCCCAGACAAATATGGTGTCTGTAAGCTCAATATCGTCGTAACATCCTGGAGGTTCGTCAATTCCGTAGGTCTGTATAAACGCAGCAACAGCTGACGCCATACAGTGTCTAGCATTTGGGTCTATATTGTTTGATCTAAATCCAGCCTTCATAAGTTTTGCAGCTGCATAAACCCTTCCATCACTGTGTACTGACCAGAACCAAAAATTGCTAGCTACCTTCTGGTCCCAGTTCGTTGTAAGCCTTCTTGAACTGCTCTACCATTACTTCATAAGCTTTCTGCCAGCTAACAGGTCTGAACTTACCATTTTTGTCAAACTCACCTTTTTCATTCATTCTCAGCAATGGCTTTGTCAGTCTGTCAGCACCATACATAATTTTTGCTGTGAAGTAACCTTTGATACAGTTAAGACCTTTGTTAACAGGAGCTTTAGGGTCTCCTTTCACTGCAACGATACGGTCATCCTTAACAGCAATCATGATACCGCATCCTGTTCCACAGAAGCGGCAAACTGCCTTATCCCACCTCCAGCCTGCCTCAGCACTGGATGCAGCAGCGAGAGCCTCTTCTGGAACTTCCATTCCGACAGCAGCAGCTGCAGCAACAGCAGCACTTGTCTTCAGGAAGTCCCTACGGGACATCTCAAATCCCGTCTTCTCAGCTTTCTCTTCCTTTACCTCCATTTTCTATACTCCTCTCCTGTAAGGCACATCTCAAACCTTGCACCACGAGGCTGAACGGCTACTATTCCGCCATTTTCAGGGGATAGACAGACCCAGCTGGCGGTAATTTTGTCTATCCCGGGAAATATAAAAAGAAGATTTGTTGACTGACTCTCAAGACTCTTATTTGGTGCCTTTGTTTTCTCTTTTATCATCTTTCTATTTCTCTTATGATTTTTCTCATATTAAAGCTATGCCTTTTAAAGTTAGTAGTCATTGACTCAGGTCAATAGGGGTATAGATATTTTTAATATTCCATTCCGAGGGCTTTTTTAACTTTCTCACTTGCCATCTCAATACTCCATGGTGGCTCCCATACCAGTTCAATATCCACATTTTCCACACCTTCTATATTTCTGACGGCACTTTCTACCCAGCTGAGTATCGTTCCAGAGAGGGGACAGGAAGGGGATGAAAGAGTCATTTTCACTTTTACCTTTCCGTCATTTACTTCCACATCATACACTAGCCCTAAATCAACAATGTTAAATCCAATTTCTGGATCTAAAATATTCTTTAATGCCCTGTAAATATCTTCCTTTGAAACAGCCATATTCACTCCCCCAGTTTAAACTTCAAAACATACAGGTTTATGTATATAAAAACAAATGAACCTGCTGTCATAAGCACTACGGCACTGTAAAATACTGGTTTTACAGGTATAAAAATACAGACAGTCAGGAGGAAAACTCCGAAAGACGATACAAATATCTGGTATAGAGGCAGTTTTTCAGGAAGCATTTCATTAAGCATGGGAACTTTTTCTTACCAACTAAATTGGAAAACCTGTGAAACCATGTGAGAAAAGGCAAAATCTTATACATACTGCCGTATATAAGCGTGTTAATAAATCCAAATATAAGCAAGAATGCTGAAGCCAAGATAATCTTCTCAGATAAAGGAGTCAGGATTACGGAAAGCATGAAAAGTAAGGCAAAAAAATGGGAAGTAAACATAACATCTGTCCCTGTATCTCTGATTCTGCGAGCTCTTTTTTTGTAAATCTCATACACCTGCAGGAGATAAAGTCCCACAGCAGATGCTATCATCAGAAATATAGAGTAATAAACGAGGGTATTCCCAAAAAATAAAATGATAAAACCACCTCCAAAAACAGAGATTAACATCACGAAAAAAGAAAGATTTATGTATACATATCCTTAAATTTATGGGAAAGGCTGAACATAGGAAGGAGAACCATAGAAACACCCATTATCACCATAAACACAAACCCAAACAGTGTGAAAATCAGATGGGCATACACTACATTTTCTATATTCTGTACAGGAAGACCAAAAACGAAAGTAAACACCATAAAAAGACCTATAGATGAGCCAACAAACAGAGATATATTTGCCCATATAAGAAATCGTGCTGTAATACTGTTCTTCTCCAAATCTCTTATACTCATAAAGAAGTTAAACAGGAATATCAGAAAAGAAAAAAATGTCAGGGTAGCACCCATCAGCATAATTTTTACATTTCCGGTCAGGAAAGAAGATACAAAAGACAGAACACCAGCCAGATAGATGTAAAACTGCAGGTAAGCAATACGGAAAGAAAAAACGGGAACTTCAAGAGCTACAGGTATTAGCTGATACAATGCCCCAAATATTGTCATCATCACGCTGCCAAGCAGAAAAGTGTGGGCTAAAAAAGCATAGGAAAAAGAGAAAAAGGAGGCTCAAAGCCTCTAAAAAAAATAAAAATAGAAATCATAGAGATAAGATTGAAAAGGAAAGCCCCCAGAAAGTAATGGAGGACAAGTTTAAACGGAGGTGCAAACTGGGTTGCTAAACTTCCAGCGATTTTCATCTATTACCCTTTAGCCAGAATTCTATTCTGTATTTACCATCTAACTCTTCCACTTTGTAATCAAATCTATCTGAGATTTTGTCAAAAAGACCCATCGGCTTTTTGTGATTAATCATCACTGCTCTTTTCTGTGGAGAATCTATAAGTTTAAGGACAGAAAGGGCATTAACCATAGGTTCAGGAGGACCAAGTTCCGATGTGTCAAATTCATAATAGGTGATACCATCTTTCTCATACAGGTATACAGGAACTGTAGCCCCTTCAACATGTATCTCTTGTTTAACAGTCATACTCTTTCCTCCTTTTTTGAGATTAATTTTCAATTTGAAACCAAAATCTGTCATTGATTAGGGTCAATCATATTGACTTATTAAAGATAATGGATTAACAATGTGCTATAATTCCTAATAAGTTAAAAGAGGGTGGCATTATGGTTGATGCAAGGGATATCTACCTTTTCAGGCATCTCAATAAAGAACAGCTAAAAAAACTGAGGGATATATCGTTTATAAAAGATTACAGGAGAGGAGAGCTTCTGTTTTACGAAGATGAAGAGCCAAAACATCTCTACATTCTCCTTGAGGGAACAATAAGAGTCTACAAAACTGATTTAAAAGGTAACGAAATAACACTTCATTACTTTCATCCTGTTAACATGATTGCAGAGGTGGCAAATTTTGAGAATATGCCCTATCCTGCAACTGCTGAGTTTGAGACTGATGGGAAGGTTCTTGCTATAGATTATGAAAGGTTCAGAAATGAGTTCCTCAAAGACCCGGAGATAGCGTTTAATGTTTTAAAATCCTTTGCATATAAAATAAGAATACTGAATGACATAATCGTTCAAAATCTAATGATGGATGCTGTATCTCGCGTTGCAAAATTTATATACGAGCATGAAGACCTTTTTAGAGAGCTCAAACACAACAAAATCGCATCTCTTTTGAATATAACACCAGAAACATTCTCAAGAATTCTAAAAAAGTTCAAAGAACAGGGAATTCTGGAAAAAAAAGGCAAAGAAATAGTTGTCCACAGAGAGAAACTGAAAAAATATGTCTAAATCGTCTGTATCTTTCTATTTCTGTATGCAGCAGCTATCACAATAACAACCACAGCAACAGCCCAATATACCCATGTAGGCACAGGTATCGGGTCTCCAGCTGCATAAGAATGCAGTCCTGACAGGTAGTAATTAACCCCAAAATAGGTCATCAGCACTGAAGAAAATCCTACTACAGACAAAACAGCAAACAGATAGGTTGACCTGAGCCATGGAACAAGTCGTGTATGCACTATAAACGTATAAACAAGAATAGTAACCAGTGCCCATGTTTCTTTAGGGTCCCACCCCCAGTATCTACCCCATGACTCATTAGCCCATGCTCCTCCAAGGAAATTACCTACTGTAATAAGAGAAAGACCTATTATAATAGACATCTCATTAATTCTTGTAGCTTCTAATATAGAGATGGTTATCTGTCTCTGTTTTTCATCCTCTTTTTTTGGGTTTCTTACAATAAACAACAGCAGTGTTATAAACCCAAGTAGGGCAGAAAGACCCAAAAATCCATAACTTGCAGTAATCACAGAAACATGGATAGTAAGCCAGTAAGACTTGAGAACAGGAACAATAGTTGTTATCTGTGGGTCCATCCAGCTCAGGTGGGCAACAAAAAGGGTAAGACCTGACAGAATACCTGTTGTTGCAACAGCAAAGTGGGGACTGTTTTGCAAAGACAATACCTGCTAATATTATCGTCCATGCTATATAAATCATAGATTCATAACCATTGCTCCATGGGGCATGTCCAGATATATACCATCTCAATCCCAGATTAAAAGTATGAAGTAAAAATCCAGCAACCAACACAGCAAGAACGGTTTTTGTCGGAATAGAAAGGTCTAAAGAAGGCTTAATCAGTTTTACAAATATCAAAATCAGCAGAGTTAATCCTGCAAACAGATAAACAAATATAAGTCTCTCAAATAAGTTCAGTCTGTTATACAGTATTTCCGCCTTTATCTTTGTTTCTGAAGGATAGACTTCAGCCCCATTTATCTTTTGGTATTCTTTTATCTTTTCTAAAAATCTATCTGCAAAGCTCCAGTCTCCTTCCTTAATGCCCTTTTCAACAGCAGCAAAATAGCCTATCAGCAGCAGCCTTATATTGTGAGACTCTTTTTCAGGAAACTTTTCAACAGCTGACTGAGGACTATACCACGTGTGGTTAGGGTCTCCTTTCAGAGGGAATATTCTAAATAGCTCCCCTGTGAAAACCATATACATAATGTTTATCCTTTCATCAACCTTTATAAGTTCTTTGTCAAACTGGTTTCTCCTTGCAGGCTTTTTTCTCTTTGCCTGCTCAACAGCCTGATACAGTTTGTAATTTCCATCTTCATCAAAAGCTTTATAAAAAGGAAAGTATCTATCTTTCATAGGTATCCCTAACATCTTTTTATTGCTGGGTGGGACACCTTTATCACAGGAATAACCTGCCAGTATCTTGGCATAACAAGCATTCCTAAGACTATCTGATTGTGGCTCAGACCATAAAAAGAGGTTCTCTTTGATATTTTGTTTAAAACATCTATAGACAGGGTATCTATCGGTTCTATTCTTCCGTCAAAACCCTGAGTAAGAAGAGTTCCAAACTTTTCTGCATGTTCTTTGCTTATATTTTTAACCTGCTTTATAACCTGCTCCAGAGGCATTTTTAATGGGTCTTCCTCAGCCATAGATGGATAAAACAGCGTAAAGAAAAGCAGAAAAACTCCAACTATCTTTTCTACTTTCATTCTTGCAAGTCTTCCAAAACGGGAGTGTGGATTAAGCAGGTTCAAAAACAGACCTAAAGCGAGGAGAGTATACCCTATGTATGTTGGTATCTTCCCCGGGTCGTGATTAACAGAAAGAATCGTTCCTTTTTCATCAGGGTCATAAGAAGACTGGAAAAACTTGTATCCACCATATTCTAATGTGTGGTTCATGTATATTCTGTATTCAAACTCTTTATTCCTCTCTGGGTCTTTAACTACAACTAAACTTTCTGCAAGAAGAAGGTCTCATTGAACCGGGATACCTTTCAACAATAAAGTCTTTGAGGTATATATAAAAAGGCAGATTTATAATTTTTGCCCCCCACGAAAGGGTCAGCTTTATGTCTTTCATGTCCAGAGTAACAGGTTCACCGACAACATTGGCTCTCATTCCTCCTCCTAACAGCTTAACAATCTTTTTCTCACCGTCATAGCTGAGTTCAACCACCAAGGCCCCTCTGCTCTCACCTACTTTTACAGAGCTTCCTGAAACGGGAACCACATCAACTCTGCCAGACAGAACTGCCTGATGGATTACAAATCTGTATCCATCAACTGTATACATTCTTCTGCTCTTTAGCACCACCTCTTTGTTTTCTGGAATCTCTCCAGACTGCTGGGTATCCATATCAAAAAATCTAACAGCTCTGTTAGAAACTATAAAAAACTTTCCATCCTTTATGGATAGGGACAGATAGCTTTTCTCTCCACTGTTTACTTCTTTTCCAAAACTAAAAACAAAATCATCTGAGTCTATCACTTCACCATACTTTAGAATTTTTTTAACTGGCTGACCGTCTACAAGAAAAACAACAGAAATCATAGGCTGACCTTTTTCATCAGATACAATCTTCTTTTCTGCCACTGGATAATAATCTACATATCTGACAGTAATCTCTTTATTCCCTATCTTTATGCTTTCTTCAAAACTGTTCACAAATTTCCATATAGATGAAAGATACAGTTTTTTCTCTTTCTGGACTGTAACGTTCCCTGATTGAGCTGTAATCTGAAGAAAAGCATCTGATGAGACAAGTCTGTTACTCTCTGAATTTTCCCTTATATGCAAAATCCCCTTCGTAACCTGTATATCTGGTGAGGGCTGCTCCTAAAAATATAATTAGAAAAGATACATGAAATATAAACGCAGGCAGTTTTTTAGGTTGCCACATTTTATACTTGATAATATTTCCCACAAGATTAATAGCAAGCAAAATCCACAGAATCTCAAACCATCTCGCACCGTAAACCAAAGCCCATGCTGTTTCACTGCCAAAATCGTTCTCAATAAAAGTTGCAAACCCTATAGAAACGGCAAAAGAAAGACAAGAATGAGCATAAACTCTATGGAAGTAATCTCTTCTAAAATCAGTTTTATATATCTCATGCAAAAACTCCTTACGTTGTAAACAGGTTGTTAATCTTATTACCAGATTATGAAAATTACGTGAAATTGTATAACAGTTTACCTTTTGAAAAAAAGGGTGTATCTTGTTTATGATATCTACAAAAAAGGAGGGCAACATGTCTGTATTGGTTGAGTTTTCATGTTTCCTACAGACAAAGGGGAAAGTGTCAGTCAGTATGTTTCCCGAATAATAAAGATGATAGATGAATCAGGCATCCCATACAAACTGACACCTATGGGAACAGTGTTTGAAGTTGAAAGTATAGAGGAGGCTCTGCAGATAATAGACAGAGCATACAAACAGCTTGAACCTGACTGTAACAGGGTTTACTCAGTAGTAAAATTTGATATAAGAAAAGGTCGCAGTGGAAGATTAGAACAGAAGATAAAATCTGTAGAACAAAAATTAGGGAAGAGAATTAAAAAATGATTATAAAAAGGTTGAGACTCCAGAACTTTCTGTCCCATAAAAATACAGATATAGAGTTTGCTGAGAATGGAATTACTGTCTTCACTGGAGAAAACGGAGCTGGGAAGAGTTCTATAATAGAGGGTATCGTTTTCTGTCTGTTTGGTAAGACAGACAGGGGTAATCTGTCAGAACTTATCAGCTGGGGGAGAAACAGGGCAACACTTGAACTTGAGTTCAGAAAGGGCAGAGATTTATACAAAATAGAAAGAGTAATTGAGATTAAAGGCAAGAAAGCTTTTTCCAGTGGTGTCGTATACAAGTACGAAAAGGGAAGATACATTCCTTATTACCAGAAAAATATATCAAAAGAGATACCAAAACTGACAGGAATATCCCAGAAGACGTTTTATTCGTCGGTTCTTGTTAAACAGGGAGACATAGAAGGCCTTCTGAATCTTCCTCCACGGGAAAGGGCTAAGGTATTTGAGGACATACTGGATATGACCCTTTATCAGATTATATCCGAAGCAGCCGGACAAAAGAAAAGAGCTATCCGTTCTCAGGTAGAAGTCCTAAAAAACTCTACTGGAGACACATCACAGATAAAGGAAGAGCTGAAAAAGATAAACCATCATGTATCTGAAAAAAGTTCTCAAAAGAAACAGTTAGAGGAAAGATTAAAAGAATTTGATAGAATACACAGAGAGAAAAAGTCAGCACTGGAAACCCTTATAAAGGAAAGGGAAAATAATATAAAAAACCTATCAAAATTAGAAAAAGCTAAAGAGCTCCTGAAAATGGCAACAAAACAGAGAGACAGCCTGAAGAAAAAAATTACAGAAATAGAAAAGTTAGAGAAAAAATTGCCTGAGCTTGAGAGTCATGTCAAAAAGTTAAAAAAATTAGAGGAGGACCTTGAAAGAATAGGAGAGATAGAGCTTATAAAGGAAAAAATAAAACAGATCAGTGAAAAGATAGAAGAGTACAGAAAAAAGGAAGAAACCGTTAAAAATCTGGAGAATTTAGCTATTCAGTTTACAGAAGCAGAAAAAAAACTTTCTGAGCTAAAAGAAAAACTGAAAAAAATAGAAAAAATAAAAGGAGAGTTAGAAACAGTTATAAAACAGACAGATTTAATAGATAGAAAATCTGAAGAAATTCTTAAAAAGCTTTCTCAGGTACTTTCAGAGCTTGTTAACTACAGGAATAGCTACTTTATCCTGAAGGACAACCCTCTTACGATTGAACAGTTCCTGAAAAATAATGAAGACAAAATAAACCAGCTTCAGACAAAAAGAGACCAGATAAAAGAAAAAAAGGGCAGTCTGAAAGCATATGGAGAAGAGCTAAAAAACAGGATAAACAACATTCAGAGTATAGAAGGCAAATGTCCAACCTGTAGTAGACCTTTAGACCAGCATACAAAAGAGGAAATTCTCAAAGAGATACAGGATGAGCTGACAAAAAGAAGAGAGGAATACAGAAGTCTAAATAAAGAAGAGAAGGAAATAGATAAAAGTTTAGATACAGAGCTGAGAAAATCCAGAAATTATTGAAAGAGTTCAGAGAGCTTTTTGATAAATACACAGAACTGAAAAAAGAACAGAGACAGAGCTTAAGATAAAACTGACAACATTAAATAACAGGATAAAGAGTGCAGACAGCCTTCAAGCAGAGGAAAAAAATTTAGAGAGCTTTCTGAATAAAAACAGAGAAAAATATCAGAAATTCAGAGAGGCAAAAAGTTTTATCCAGTCTATCAACATTAAAAATCTGGAAAACAGATTTGCACAGCTTAAAGAAAAAGAGAGCTTTGTAAAAAAGATCTTGAAGGAAAAGATAAAAAAAGCCTGAAAGAAGAAATTGCAGAGCTAAAAAAAGAGGAAGAAGAGTACCAGAAAATTTTACAGGTTGTTTCCCAGAAAGAAGATATTATTTCAGAGCTAAAAACAACAGACAGAGAGATAGAAAGACTGAAAAGTATTATTTCAGAAACCTCTAAGATTTTAATTGAGGAGAAAGTTTTAGAATCAAAAATCTCCTCTGCAAAGTCAGAGTTAGAAAGCATAGAAAAAAAAGTAAGGGAAACATCAGATAATATAAGCAGGATAAAAGAGGAAATAGGAAAACTAAGAGGAATAAAGGAAAGTTTAGAAAAGGAAGTGAAGAAAGCAGAAGAGAGATTAAAAGAGACAGAAAAGTTAGAAAAAAAAGCAGAAATGTACGAGAAGATAGAGCATGCCTTAGGTCCAAGAGGGATACAGAAGCTGATAAGGGAAAATGCGATGTACGAACTTCCCCAGATAACAAACACAATCTTTTCCCATTTTGGATTTCCTTTTCAGCAGATTAGATTTTCAGAAGATTTTGAGATACAGCTGCTTATTCCTTCTGTAGAAAGAACGGACAGATATATATCTGTTAGCTCTATAAGCGGAGGACAGAGAGTAGCACTTGGACTTGCACTGAGGCTTGCCGTCGGAAGATTTCTATCATCAAAAGCTGAATTTCTTATATTAGACGAACCAACCATACACCTTGACCAGCAGAGAAGAAGCGAACTTGTTAACATACTGATAAGTCTGAAGAAAAAACAGCTGGTAAAACAGCTGATACTTGTTACGCACGACACAGAAATTGAAGATGCAGCAGATAATATATACCATGTTGAAAATGGATTTATAAAATTTGCTGTATAAATTTGTAAAACCTTGAAAAATCAAGCTCAAAAAACTTGACATTTAATTTATTTATAATATAAATTAAAAGTATCAATAACTTGCCCCGAAATTAAATATTCAGGGGAAGAAAATTATTTTTTTAAGGAGGGTCAGATATGACAAAAGCTGAATTAGTAGCAAAAGTAGCAGCACAGGCAGGTGTAACAAAAGCATCGGCAGAGAGATGTGTAAATGCTTTTGTTGCAGCTCTTACAGAAGCACTGGAAAAAGGAGAAAGGGTTGCTCTTCCAGGTCTTGGTGTATTCAACGTTAAAGAAAGAAAAGCAAGAAAAGGTAGAAACCCAAGAACTGGAGAAGTTATTGAAATTCCTGCAAGGAAGGTAGTTACATTCCATCCAGCAAAAGCTCTGAAAGAAAGAGTTAAGTAATCTAAATAGATGGGAGGATATTCCTCCCTCTTTAAACAGATTTGAAAAGAATCAGACTGGATAGATTACTGTCAAATGCAGGCATAGGTTCAAGAAAAGAAGTCAGGTTACTGATAAAAGAGGGGAGAGTTAGTGTCAATAATATACCTGTAAAAAATTCTTCCTTTCAGGTAGATTTAGAAAAAGATGCAGTATGTGTTGATGGGGAGTCTGTACTGTTCAAAAAAAATCATTACCTCATGTTCAATAAGCCATCTGGTTACATTACAGCAACGGAAGATAAATATCTACCAACGGTTATGGAATTTTTCTCTTCACTGCCATTTTACAAAAAACTGTTCCCTGTTGGTAGACTTGATATAGATACAGAAGGTCTTCTTATAATAACGGATGACGGTACACTTGCCCACAGAGTTTCCCATCCGAAATGGGAATTAGAAAAGGAGTACTATGCAGTTGTAAAAGGTAATATAAAGGATACTGATTATGCCAGATATCAGCAGGAAGGAATAAAACTGAAAGATTACAAAACAAAACCTTTTAAAATAAAAGTTATCTCTGCATCAGGCAAAAAATCAGAAATAACAATAACAGTAAAAGAGGGTAAGTATCACATAGTAAAAAGAATAATGGAAAAGTTAGGACATTCTGTTCTTTATCTTAAACGTATCAGAGTTGGTTCCGTTAAGTTGGACAAAAATCTTCTATCAGGTGAGTTCAGAGAATTGACAGATAAGGAAATTAAACAGTTAAAACAGGCTGTAAATCTGTAAGGGCTGAAAGTTGAACAAAATCAGAGTTTTTTCCTGGGCTTTGTTTGATTTTGCAGAAACAGTATTTTCATCAAACATAATCTCTGTGTTTTTTCCCCTCTGGATTGTAAATACACTTGGGGGAAGTTCTTATCACTACTCCTTTGTTTATTCTGTTTCAATCGTAATCTCCATAATACTCGGCATAATTTCAGGAAAGATGGCCGACGAAAAAGGACTGAAAGACAGATTTTTTAAACTTTTCGTTATTGGGGTGATTTTTCTTATCTTTTCTCTATACTTCATTAAATCACTCATTCCTGCCCTTACATTATTTCTGTTCATGAACATACTTTATCAACAGAGTCTCATCTTTTATAACTCACTCCTTGAAGATATATCAGGAGGAAAAAACAGAGGTGTTGTATCCGGTTCAGGAATTGGGATAGGTTATGTTGGTGGTGTTGTCAGTCTTCTTCTTGCAAACTACCTTTCTGATACACCTTCCCAGACATTCCTGATTACAGCTATTATCTTTTCCCTTTTTGCTCTACCTTCACTTATTTTTGTAAAAATCCCAAAAAGAAGAACTGTTCCCGTCAATATCAGGGAGTTGTTCAGAGAAAAAAGATTTTTCCTCTTTTTACTGTCTGTACTATTTCTCACAGATGCTGCTCATGGATTGATAATATTTATGTCCGTTTATCTGAACAAGGTTTTTAACATGTCCCAGTCTGAAATTGTTAATATCATTGCTTTTGCAGGTATATTTGCCATTGTATCAGCACCTGTTGCAGGGTACATTCTGGATAAAATAAGTCCTGCAGAATTTATGAAATTTCTCTTTATTGGTTGGATAACTGGTTTTATTTTTCTTTTCTTTTCCAACAGTACAACTATATACCTCGTTGGAATAATGTTTGGAATTTTACTGTCTTCACTGTGGACAACAATAAGACTTGTTGTCATTGAGATATCTCCATACGAACAGCTTACGACAAGATTTGCCCTTATGGCTCTCTCTGAGAGAATGGCAAGTATAGTTTCACCTTTAACATGGGGAGTTATTATATTCTTTTTAGGGGAGAATGTGTTTTCCTACAAAATAGCAGCTATTACCCTCTCTGTATTCCCCCTCATAGGTTTCCTCATATATCTGAGATTTTTAAGACTTACCTGACATGTATCACTCCATTTGTTGGGAAAATTCCTGAACAGTAGGGACAGGTAAAAACAAAATCACCGGGATAAATCATCTTTACCTTTATCTCTTTTGTCTGACCCTTTTTTATGTTTTTAACCATAACATCGTAAGGAGGAAGAATATAAAAGCAGTGTCCAACATTTTGATTTCCAAATCCTGCACTTATTCCATCATCTAACGCTGTAATTTTAAACAGAATCACCTGACCACGGGAAACTGTTATATCATTGGGCTTATATCCATCTTTTGAAACCCCGATGTTTACAACAAGGTCAGGTTTCTCTTCTGTTTGCGTACATGAAAAGACAAAAACACTAACCAACAGTAGAAGAAGTACTTTCATATCTCTCAAGGGGTTTCTCTTAGCTTCTCTAATTTATCTTTTATAAACTCTATCTGCTTTCTTAGAATCTCTTTTTCTTCTTTGCTGTCAGAACTTTTTATTCTGCTTTTAATCTGCTCAATCTCTTCTTTATACCTTTTTATCTGTGAGATAATTTCCAGTCTAACATCTGAATTTATATGTTCCTGGGAAAATACCGGGGCATTAATGAGAACCACTGCAAGAAGCAACATTTTTAAGTATTTCATATATTTCTCTTACCTCTTTTTCTAACTCTTCTATAGAACCTGTGTTTTCTATCACAATATCTGCATATTTTATCTTTTCTTCAACAGGCATCTGAGCCTTTATTCTTTTTTCTGCCTCTTCTCTACTCAATCCTTTTTCTATTAATCTTTTGAGCTGAATATTCCGTGGAGCATAAACAACTATAATTATATCGTAATTTTTATAGCTTCCCGTTTCTATCATAAGGGGAACTTCTGCTATTGCAACAGCTTCCGGGTCTTTTTTCTCTATCTTTTTAAAAAATTTTTCTATCTCTCTAAAAACGAGGGGATGCAATATCCCCTCTAATACTTTCCTTTTCTTTTCATTCTCAAAAATTACCTGTGCAACTTTTTTCCTGTCAACCTTACCTTCAGGGGTAAATACATCACCAAACTCTTCCCTTATTTTTTCCTTTATTTCTTCCTCCTCAAGAAGTTTATGAACAATCTTATCTGCACTTATAACATACGCACCAAACTCCTTAAATATACCTGCTACTGTTGACTTTCCTGTTCCTATTGAACCTGTTAATCCAACTTTTAACATAAGCCTGCCGCATTATTTTTAATAAAGTCTGAACCTTCTCTCAAGAAATTTTTGCCATGTGTTTGGGAGGTTGTCTATCTCTTCCTGTGCAATCTTTTTAACCTTATCTTCAATGCCTTTAATGTTCCCATCAATCCTCAGCTTAACATCACATACCTGAGGTTCAGTGATAGGTTTTCCTATCTGACTGACAAGGTATACATAAACCTCTTCCACTTCTTCTATTTCCGAAACTATCCTTTCAGCCATGTCTGTTGCTGCTGTGTTGTATATTTTCCCTATGTGAGAAACAGGATTTTTGCCAGCAGCAGCCTCAAGGCTCATAGGTCTGTAAGGGGTTATAAGACCGTTAACCCTGTTTCCTCTCCCTATCTGCCCATCATCTCCGGCCTCAGCAGATGTTCCGGTAACTGTTATGTAAACTGACTCATTATCTGGGTCATCAGCTGTATTAAGAAAAATATCCACATGTCTATCTGTAAGATTCTGAGCTATAGAATAGGCATAGTTAGAGACAATCTCTTTTTTCTCCAGATAATCTTTCACATCTTTTACATACTTATCAACAAAAGCCATTGCAATGGTTATTCTGATGTTATCTCTATTTCTAACACCCATAACCTTTATATCTTCTCCAACATACGGATGGTCTTTTTTAAACTCTTTACTGTTCAATGTTTTTTCAACTTCATAAACAATTGTTTCAATGTCATCAAAAGGAGCATGTCCAACACCAAAAGATGTATCATTGGCAAGGGGAATTTCTCCTTTTAGCTGAAATCTTTCAAACAGCTCAACAAGGTCTTTACTTCCTGGTTTTAGCTTTGGATGAATAATAACGTGGTTTGTTATATTTAAGTTCGGTATATTTTCCTTCAGCCATCTGTGGGCTGTTTCTATAGCAAGTTCTTCAACAGGAAGTCTCTTTCCATTTATCTCATTTATAGCTCTTCCTGTCAGATATATCTCTATTGGAGATATTATTGAGCCCCCTCCAAACTTAGGCTCTGCTATCCCCCCTATGAGAAGAGCTTTATCTACATTGTGGTGCATTATTGCTCCACATTCTTCTCTATAAAGTTTAGATAGTGCTATAGAAAGTTCCTCTCCCAGAGCATCACATATTGTGTCAGGATGCCCTGTTCCTTTTCTCTCAACTATCTCAACAGGTTGCTCAGATACTTTAGGAAAATCAAGAAGGCCCACATTAATACTTGCCAATTTCTTACCTCCAGTTTTAATGAAAACATTAGAATAATATAATTTGGAGCTCTTTACAAGTAAGGATATATCAGCTATAATACATATCTTGAATTTTGGATGGTTATATTATAAATTATTTAGTCCTTAAATGGAAAAAGGAGGTTTAAATGGCTCATACACGCTCAGCAAAGAAGAGGGTAAGGCAGGCAGAAAAGAGAAGAGTTCTCAACAGATATCACATATCCAGGATGAAGACAGCCATTAAAAAAATTAATGAAGCTCTAAAAAACAAAGATGTTGAGACAGCAGAAAAACTTCTGCCACTTGCACAGAAACTGGCATACAGAGCAGCTGCAAAGGGAGCTATCCACAAAAATGAAGCTGCCAGAAGAATTTCAAGGATTGCAAGAAAAATCAACACTGTAAAACAGTCACTCTCTTCATAAAACAAAGTGGCGGTGTAGCTCAGCTGGTTAGAGCACGCGGCTCATATCCGCGGAGTCGCAGGTTCGAGTCCTGCCACCGCCACCATTAAAAAATGTGTTAGAGAAAAAGTTTTTAAAAGCAATCAAAGATTTTGCTCTGCTGAAAAAAGGTGATTCTGTTCTTATAGCTTTTTCTGGAGGTATAGACTCCACTGTTTTAGCAACGCTCCTCCTGAAGCTCAAAAATTATCTTGGGATAGATAGAATATCCCTCGCCCATCTAAACCACTCCCTCAGAAAAGAAGCTGACGAAGACCAGAAGTTCTGTGAAACATTTGCCAGAGAAAAAGGTTTAAACATCTACACCAGAAAAGTTGATGTCAGAGGATATGCCAGTAAATATTCCATGTCTGTAGAGGAGGCAGCAAGAAAAGTCAGATACAGTTTTTTACAGGAGGTGGCACAAAAGGAAGGTTTTACAAAAATTACCACAGGACATCATCTTTCAGACCTCGTGGAGACCATGCTCCTGTGGTTTGTTCAGGGAAACAGGAGAGGAATAAAAGGATTCAGAGCAAAAGAAGGAAAAATAATCCGACCTCTTTACTACATGACAAAGGACGAAATATACAGATATGCCTCCGAAAAGAAAATAAAATATGTTGTTGACAGAAGTAATTTTAAAACAGATATTCTGAGAAACAAAATCAGACATAACATTATCCCCCTCCTGAAACAGATAAATCCTTCACTGGAAAAGTCTATGCTTTACGAAGCCCTGTTTTTACAGATAGACGATTCATTCCTTGAAGAAAAAAATAAGATGTTTTCACAGAAATTTCTCAACGACAGTATTAAATTAGATAAGATACTGGATATTCCAGAAGCTATTTTGTACAGAATGCTGACAGACTGGATTTACAGAAAAACAGGTGTATATCCATCTTACCGTAAAATCTGGGAAATTTTGAATATATTAAGAAAAACAGGAGAAAAAGAGATTAGCTTAACCAGAAACTATCAGCTTGTAAAAAGTTATTCAGAGATTTTTATTAAAAAAAAGGAAAAAACTGAAGGATACTTCTATAAAATAAAAGCAGGGAATGAAGTACACATAAGAAGCTGGTGTTATAATAAAAAGCTATATATCTGAACCTGTTAATATGGAAAAGTTGAGAGATGAAAAAAAAGGTTGTATGCTTTGATATAGGGGAGGAAAATCCTGAATTTATTATCAGAACCAGAAAATCAGGGGACAGATTCCTGCCCTTTGGTAAAAACACAGAGAAAAACTTAAGGATATAATGATTGAGCTCAAAATTCCCAGATATATGAGAGACACCATACCAATTCTTGAATTTAGGAATAAAATATTATGGGTGGTTGGACATAAAAGGTCCGGATACTATCCAGTATCTGAAAAAACGAAAAAAATGATCTGTTTTGAGATAAAGGAGGTTTGAAAAAGGTGCAGCTGTCAAGAAGCATTCTTATATGGTTTTTAATAGGAGCATTGATGATATTTGCCTTTAATCTGATAGGCTCAAGACAGGTTGTTGATAACAAGATATCCTATACAGAATTTGTTGAAATGGTCAATGATGGAAAAGTAGAAAAGGCAACAATTAAAGGAGAAGAAATTACAGCTATAACAAAAGACGGCAAAAAAGTTCAGACTGTAATACCAGAAGGCTACAGCAAAATATACGATATAATGCAGGAAAATGGCGTTAAGATACACGTTATCCCTGCAGAAAAAGCAAGCTGGTTGACAACACTTCTGATATCCTGGCTTCCTATCCTCCTGTTTATAGGCCTGTGGATATTTATGATGAGACAGATGTCTGGAGGCTCAAACAGGGCTTTCTCCTTTGCAAAGTCAAAGGCAAAGGTTTATTTAGAAGAAAAACCTAACGTTAAACTTAGATGATGTTGCCGGAATGGACGAGGTGAAGGAAGAAGTAAAAGAGATTATAGATTATCTGAAAGACCCTCAGAGATTTCAAAAGCTCGGTGGTAGAGCTCCCAAAGGGGTTCTCTTTTACGGAGACCCGGGAGTTGGTAAAACACTCCTGGCAAAAGCAATAGCGGGAGAAGCAAATGTACCGTTTATATCTATATCCGGTTCCGATTTTGTTGAGATGTTTGTTGGAGTTGGAGCCGCAAGAGTTAGAGACCTTTTTGAAACAGCAAAAAAACATGCACCATGCCTTGTATTTATAGATGAGATTGATGCTGTAGGCAGGACAAGAAGTGGTGTAGGTTTTGGTGGAGGACACGACGAAAGGGAACAGACACTGAACCAGCTTCTCGTGGAACTCGACGGTTTTGAGTCTGGAGAGGGAATCATTGTTATAGCTGCAACAAACAGACCAGACATCCTTGACCCTGCACTCCTCAGACCAGGAAGATTTGACAGACAGATATCTGTTCCAAAACCTGATGTTAAGGGAAGATATGAAATACTGAAAGTCCACGTGAAAAAGAAAAAAATCCCATTAGACAACGATGTAGACCTCATGGTTATAGCAAGAGGAACGCCTGGATTTTCTGGAGCAGACCTTGCGAACATAGTGAACGAAGCTGCCCTTCTTGCTGCAAGAAAAAGAAAAGACAGAGTGGGGATGAAAGAGTTTGAAGAAGCTATGGACAGAATTATGATGGGATTAGAAAGAAAAGGTATGGCCATAACCCCCGCTGAAAAGGAAAAGATTGCATACCACGAAGTTGGGCACGCCATCGTAAGTCTGATGTTCAAAGAAGCAGACCCTCTTCATAAGGTTTCAATAATACCAAGGGGAATGGCTTTAGGTGTTACAGTAAACCTGCCAGAAGAAGACAGGCATATATACTCTAAAAAAGACCTGATGGCAAGAATACACCAGCTCTTTGGTGGAAGGGCAGCAGAAGAAGTGTTCTACGGCAAAGATGGAATAACAACAGGTGCAGAAAATGACCTTATGAGAGCAACAGAGCTTGCATACAGAATTGTTGCCTCATGGGGTATGACAGAAGAGCTTGGTCCTATACATGTATCAACTGCAAGAAACAATCCATTTATGCCACAGCAGGGACCAGAGATAAGCGAAGAAACTGCAAGAAAGATTGATGAAGAAGTAAACAGGCTTCTGAGAGATGCCTATGCAAAAACAAAAGAGATTATAGAAAGCTATAAAGATGCTATAACTGCAGTAGTTGAACTTCTTTTAGATAAAGAAACTATAACATGTGATGAAATGGTAGCTATACTTGAAGAATACGGGGTTCCTGTTGTAAATAAATGTAGAAAATCCATAGTTGAAGTTGTGTCTGACTCATCTGCACCAGAAACACCAGCCGGAGCCATAGAATGATAGATACCCATGCCCACCTTGGCATGCTTAAGATGGAAGAAGACCTGTTAGAAAGTGTTGAAAAGTTAGACGGGATTATAACGATAGGATGTGATAAAGAAGAGATTTTCAGAGCTGTTGAGATAGCAAATAGATATGATAACGTTTACGCTTCAGTAGGGTATCATCCATACGATGTAGAAGGTCTGACTGATGATGATATATTACTGCTAAAAAAAATGCATGAAGAAAACAGAAAAGTTATAGCTATTGGGGAAACGGGTCTTGACTATTACAGAGACATAACCCCCAAAAAACTACAGTGGGAATTTTTTGAAAAGCAGCTACTTTTAGCAAAGGGTTAAATCTTCCTGTTGTTATACACTCAAGGAATGCTAATGAAGACACAGTGAAAATATTAGAAAATCTCAGCCCTTTTCCCTCTTCTGGGGTTCTCCACTGTTTTGGTGGAGACATACAAATGATGGAAAGATGTGTAGAAATGGGATTTTACATATCCTTTGCAGGAAATGTGAGTTATCCAAAAGCTGATAATCTGAGAAAAGTTCTGAAAGCTACCCCTTGACAGACTTCTCCTTGAAACTGACAGCCCTTTCCTGACTCCCCAGAAGAAAAGAGGTAAGCCAAACAAACCTTCATACATATTTTATACATTAGAATTTGTTGCTGACCTTTTAAGTTTAACTCCAGAGGAGTTAGAATCTATCACAGACAAAAATGCTTCTAAACTGTTTGAGAAATTTTCTTACGTTGCACAGTAAATAATTTGCAGTTAATTTTAACTTATATACGAACGTGGGTGGTTGTATGATTTACATAGTGCTTATAATGATTTTAATATTTGCTGTAATATTTGCCCTTCAGTATAAACTGGCTAAAGACAGTGGCAAAGTAGACATAAAAAGCATCTTAGAAACAACAGTTTTATGGAGTGTAATCTCCTACATTATACTTGGTGTCATAGTTTTAGGTATAGCATTTTTGACAACCAGTCAGGACTAAACTCTTATCTGCACCTGATTTTTGTACATCTCAATTAGCTCCTTCTCTGTTGTTGCATCTTCGGTTTTTTGTCAAACCTGTATCTTCCTGTAAATCTTGGAAATCTTAATCCCAGTCCTCTGTTTAGTTTTATTTTATCCCACCCGCATGTATGAACAGGAGAAAGTGTAAGCTCTGCTCCAGTTATTTCTAAAACCAGATAAGGTTCATACCATATGTCTGCTGTCAGTATAGAGTTTACCCGTGGATGTTTGTGGTCTATCTGATGCTCAGACAAAATCTCATCCAATCTTCTAAAGTCATCTTCTGTAAATCCTGTTCCTACCTTGCATACAGTCTTAAACTGGTCAGTTTCCGGGTCATAACATGCCATAAGAAGAGAGCCAAAGTATCCAGTCCTCTGACCTCTACCGTAAAATGCCCCAACAACTACAAGGTCAAAGGTGTCTGCAAGATGGGATTTGTAATCCCTTTTGTATTTTATCCACAGAAAACCCCTTTTCCCTGCCTGATATATAGAATCTTTTTGCAGGGATTTACACACAAGGCCTTCACATCCACTCTCTATTGCTTCAAGGAAAAAATTCTCTAAATCTTTAACATTGTCCACTATTTTTCTGGTTGCAAGATTTATTCTGTCTGTTATTTTTATGTTTCTTTCCAATACTCTCCTTCTCTCTGGGTAAGGTTTCACTGTCAGGTCTTCACCATTCAGATACATAATGTCAAAGATAAAACCTGCCACAGGATACATCATTATATGAAATCGGGTTACATACTTTACCCTTCTGTTCATCAAATCCTGAAATGGTCTTATTGCTCCTGAAGAAAGGTCTATAACAACAGCTTCAAGCTCTAAAATACATTCCTCTGGTATAGACTCTTTTAAAAACTCAATCAGGTCAGGAAACTGGTCTGTTATGTTTTCAAGCCGGCGGGAAAACAGATGAAACTCATTTTTTTTTCTATGAACCTGTATCCTTTCCCCATCGTATTTATATTCTGCTCCCGCCTTTCCACCTAACTTTTTCAGTATAAATGATGGAATTGCCATTCTCTCTGCAAGCATAGGTCTTATAGGCCTTCCTATCTGTATCTTTATATCCTCAACACCTTCCAGACCTTCTTTTGCCAGAACTGACGCCACATATCCTAAGTCTGAAGATATGTTGTAAGCCCGTTCAATAACAGCTCTGTTTTCTTTCTTTCCTGTAAATGCTATAGAAAGAGCATCCATTATTGTGCTGTCTCCTATCCCCAGTCGCAGTCTTTCTGTTATGGTTCTGAGGAGATATTTAACCTCTATTGGAGAGGCTTTCTTTAGCAGAGAAATAAAAAGCTCCATCTTTTTTTTCATTGAACCGTAACCAGTGGTTTCAGCTATCTTTTTTAAGGTTTCATAAGCTTCTTCCACTGTCAGACCTTTTTCTGTTTTTATATCTGCTTTTTCAAAAGTTTTTCTCCTGCATCCCCTAAATCTCCTGTCTGTATTATCTCCTTCTGTATATCATGCTCAGAGATACCCAAAACAGCAGACAGGGCTTTTATAGCTGATTTTTCGCTGAAGTTATAATCAAGACCTGTGTATTCAGGGGCTATCCTGCCTATAGATAGATAAACCACTTTATCTATTAACTCTTCAGGAGTCTCCTGAAAAAGTCTAACTAATGCATTGGTCATCTCAATTCTGCTTGTAGTCTCTTCTAAAAACTGGTAAAACTCTGCTAATTTTTTATATTCCACAGCATTTTCTCTTCAAAAAAGTTTATCTATTTTTTTCACAATCCCTTTATAATCTCTCTTTTCTAACAACCTTTCAATCTCTAACAACAGCTCTCTGTCTTCCTGCGTTAATAAGTATTTTCTTGTCTCGTCTAATATCTGTTTAATCTGTTTTATCCTTCTCTTGGAAGCAAACTGTCTGAGACTGTTTAAAAGCTCTTTTCTTCTTTCTTCCGTTAATGTTTCCAGTGGGCTTTCAGAATTTTCTTCCTTTTCTTTATCAATCAGTTTCTCCTTAATCTCCTTTAACACTTTGTTCAGCTCTTCATAAAAGTCACTGATAAGTTCCCTGTTTAAGGTCAGTTCCAACTCTTTAGCTATCTCACTCAGCTTAACAGCTCCTATATTTAGAGCTAATCCTTTTATTGTGTGGGCAGTTCTTTTAAATTCTTCATCGTTTAAACTTTCTAACCTTAAATCTTTATAGTTGTTATAAAACTTTTCTAAAATTTTTAGATAGAGATTCCTGTTATCTGCAACACGTGATAATCCGCTACTTACATCTATATACTCAAATTCAGGGATGTTTACTTCCTTTTCACTGGAGGCTTTCTCCACAACCTCTATTTTAGGGGTTATATACTTCAGTAAAACCCTATAAAGTTCCTCCACATTTATAGGTTTACTTATATGTTCATTCATTCCTGCATTTTTCGTTTTTTCAATATCTTCCTTCATTGCATTTGCAGTGAGGGCAATTATTGGAATATTTTTATCTTTTTCTCTTATAGCTTTTGTTGCCTGATAGCCGTCCATTTCTGGCATCTGGATGTCCATTAAAATCAGCTCATACCTGTCTGGATGTTTCTCAAATTTTTCAACTGCTTCTATACCATTTTCAGCTATGTCAACATTTATTCCAGAATGTTCCAATAATCCTAAAATAATCTCCTGATTTGTTTCGTTATCTTCCACCAGCAGTATGTTGCTTCCTTTAAGAGTTGAAATACTTTCAGACAACTGATTTTTCCTGTCTGTACTAAAATAAGTTGTTCTCCTATCAAGGAAAATCTGACACAGAACATTATTTAACAGTGTTATGTCAAGAGGTTTTTGCAGGAATGCGTTAACACCAATCTGTTTTGCTTTTTCTTCTATATCATTTCTTCTGAAACTACTGACCATTATAATGATTGGAGACATCCCGTCACAGTATCTGTCCATTACTTCTTTTATTTTTCTTGAAGTTTCTATTCCGTCCATACCGGGCATATTCCAGTCCATCAGAATCAAGTCATATTTTCTGCTGCAATTTTTCAGGAGATTTACTGCTTCTTCTCCGCTATAAGCATGCTCCACATTAAGTTTAAAAATCTTAAGATTGTTCTCAAGAATTTCATGCCAGAGTTTATTGTCATCCACTATAAGGACAGATTTGTCATCAAAATTATGGAAAGGATTTTCAGACTTTACTTCTTCCAATTCTATCTCAAATGTAAAAGTGCTTCCCTTTCCCGGTTCACTTTCTACCCAGATTTTTCCGTTCATAAGTTCAACAAGTCTTCTGGAGATAGACAGTCCCAGTCCTGTTCCACCAAATCTTCTTGTGGTGCTACCATCAGCCTGCACAAAAGGCTGGAACAGCTTTTCCTGCTGTTCTTCTGTCATTCCTATTCCTGTATCTCTTACTTTAAACCTTACCCTGTTTTTCTTTACTTTCGAGACAGAAAGTTCTATTTCTCCTTTCTCTGTAAATTTGACAGCATTTCCCAGTAAATTTGTAAGAATCTGGGAAATCCTCAGACTATCTCCATAAAAGTGTCTTGGCAGGTTAACATCGTAGCTGACAATTAATTCCAAATTTTTCTCATGGGCTTTTACTTCTACTATGGAAATCACATTATCAATAGTTTCAAACAGGTCAAATTCGACTTTTTCTATACTGAGTTTACCTGCTTCTATCTTGCTCAGGTCAAGTATGTCATTAATAATTCCAAGGAGATTTTTTGCATTCCTATCAATCTTCTCTATATAACTTCTCTGTTTAGGTGTCAGCTCTGTTTTTGAGAGAAGATACAGCATTCCTATAATACCATTCATAGGAGTTCTTATCTCATGGCTCATGTTAGCAAGAAACTGGGATTTGAATCTTGCACTTTCCTCTGCCTTTTCTTTTGCTGTCTCAAGCTCTCTTGTTTGTTCCTTCACCTTCTGGTCTAAATTTTTTATGTGGTCTTCAATAGTATCAACCATTTTGTTAAAGTTTTCAGAAAGCAGGCCTAATTCATCACTCTGTTTTATGTTGCTTCTTACACTGTAATCTCCTTTTGCTACCTTTATGGTCAAGTCAGTTAACGTAGATATAGGATTGAGAATCTTTCTAAGAGAAATGTAACTGTAAAATCCAACTAAAACCAGTAAGCCAATAGCCGTAAACCATATAAAATTCCTTATCTCCCTTGACGTAGCTTTTAGCTCATCAACATAAACGGAAGAAGCTATGTACCAGTCAAGTTCGGGAATATACTTTACCCACGAAACTTTACTGTAAATGTAATTGCCAGGGTCGTCAGGTCTGTCCCACTTATAAAACAACGGTCTGTTTTCCTTTGCTGCTTTTACCAGGTCGTCAAATAAAAAAGTCCCTTTTCCCGGATTTGGAAGTTTAGAAAAGTTCGTCCCATCTATGTTTTTGTTAGGATGCATAAGCATATTACCTTTTCCATCAAAAATATACATATATCCGCTTTTACCTATTCTTGTATTTTCTACAATTTTTCTAAGTTCAGTCATAAGCTCCTTTTTTCTTCTTGCAACTTCTCTTGAAATATCATCAATGTAGACACCTGTCCCTACAACCATTTTCCAGTTAGGAAAATCTTTTGCAAAGGTTAGCTTTTCATAAGGTGTGTCGTCTGAATTATTTTTTTTCCACCAATAGCTATAAAATCCTTCACCTTCTCTTCTGGCTACTTCAACCAGTGGCGGAACTATCAGGTTACCTTTAACGTCTCTCACATTAGCAAAATCTTTTCCCTTCAGATAGGGATGTGCTATCAGAACACTATTATAGTTACTTATGAAAAAGTAGTTATTATCTGCATATCTTATCTTACTGATAACATCTATAACTTCTTTTTTCAGTCTTTCATTTAATACGGTATAGTATTCTCCTGTTCCGATTATCCAGTTAAAAGGTTCAAATCTGAAAACATAACTGATTTTATCTTCTATCTTCCTGCTCTTTGGGTTCAGCCACTGGTATCTGACTATACCTTCTCCATTTTTTTCGCAGATTCTTACCATTTCATTAAACAGATAAACACCATTTGGGTCTTTATAATTTCCTAAGTATTTTCCATCTAACTCAGGGATAATAGGATGCATAATCATTGTGGGAGTAAAATCGTTTATCCAGAAATAACCTACACCGTCGCCATATCTATAATTTTTAACAAATTCAATTATCTTTTCCTTTATCTCTTCTTCAGGTAGTTTATTTTTATACCTGTTGTATATGTTGTATAGAATACTTTTCATCTCTTCAGTTCTTTCTTTAAGAACAGTTCCTATATTTTCTGGATACGACTGTCTATATTTTATCTCTATTATTGACCACACAGTATCTGTTAAGTCTCTCAGTTCGTCCTTGTGTTTCTGCAGTATAACTTTTTTATAAACTTTCAGGTCTTTATCTACCTGATTGACAAGGGTTACTACTCTGTTCAGAACCTCTTTTGCATTTTCTTCTTCTAACTTTTCAACAACTCTATCTACTTTTGAGGTCACAAAAATAGAAATAAAAAGCGTATAAAAAGTAATTATGCTGATTACAATAAGTATTACTTTAGTGAAAACTTTTGATTTGAACAGATTTAAAAATCTTTTAATACCACGCAATTTCTTCCTTCCTTCTTGCTTCGTAAAGAGCTGTATCTGCTCTCTTTATGACAGAGTTCAAGACTTTCCTCTTCTTTCACATTTACCTGAGATATTCCAACGCTTATTGTAAACTTTAACTGCCTGTTCTCTGTTATATCTAAAACTGTATCTTCAGTCCTTTTTCTAAATTTTTCGCCAACTGTAAAAGCTCCATCTAAGGAAGTGTTAGGAAGAAGAACCAAAAACTCCTCTCCTCCCCATCTACATATAACATCACTTTTCCTTTGATTCTCAACCAGAATCTGAGACATTGTTACTATTACTCTGTCACCAACATCATGTCCATAGCTATCATTTATACTTTTGAACTCGTCAATATCAATCATAAGGAGGGAAAGTGGCTGATTTTCTCTTTTTGCAGTTAATACGAAGTGCCTTGAAATCTCGGTAAAATATCTGCGGTTATAAAGCTTTGTTAATGGGTCTGTTGATGCCAGTAGTTTCAGCTTTTTCTGAAGCTCCTGAAGTTTAAATTCCCTCCTGACTTTTGCAAGAAGTTCCTTCTTTTTAAACGGTTTTGTGATGTAATCACTACCACCTATATCGTAGGCTTTAACTATACTTTCCTCATCTGTAAGTGCCGTTATAAAAATAATCGGGATATCTTTCGTTTTGGGATTTTCTTTTATTCTGCTACACAGCTCAAATCCGTCTAATTCAGGCATCATAACATCAAGCAGGATAAGGTCAACCTTTTCTTCTTTCAGTATTTCTAATGCATCCTGACCATCTGTTGCGTCTATTACATCATAATCTTCAAGCAGTTCAGCTAAAATGTCTAAGTTCTCTACAGTGTCATCTACAATCAAAATTGTTTTGTTTTCCACACTATCCCCCTCCTTTTCTAAAAAGGATAGAATAATCAAACGCCATTTGCAACATTCAATCTGAAAATCATCATGTCTATCAGTAAATAAAATTATTAGAATATAGCTACAAAATTCTGATGGAGGTAAAACCTAAATGGAAAGATACAGTGTAATTATTGTTGGTGGTGGACCTGCTGGACTGACATGCGGAATAACCCTTGCTTCAAGCAAAAGGAAAGTTTGATTTTATGGAAGATAAAAAGTTCCTGATAATATACGACGAATATCAGACCTTGACAAAGCACTGCTGAAAATGTTCCCGGAATTGAAACAGGAACAGAAGGCAAAAGCTCCTTGAAAGAATTAGAAATCAGGCTTCACAGGTTTGAAAACCCTGACTTTGAAAAAGGGAAAGGTGGTAAAGGCTTACGGCAGTAAAGGAGATTTTACTGTGGAAACAGCCAACGGAGAAACATTTCAGTCAGAATATCTTGTTATTGCAACAGGATTTCACAAATTTGATATAGAAGGTCTTGATGTGGGAGGTAATTCCCCACAGAAAATCTCCACGACCAGAAGATAATGATTAAAAATTCTGATGGTAAAGTTAGAGATGGACTTTTCGTTGCAGGTTTAGTTGCAGGAGCACCTACAATGTATACCTCTGCATCTGGCTGTGGAGCTGAAGTGGCCTGTGACATTTTATCTGAATGGGCAGGAAAAACTGTGGTGGTTCATGATGTTCCAGATAGCCTTTAGTGTGTTGCTGGCTCTTATACTCTTTTCCTGCGGAGGAAAGATGGCAAGTGCTCATGGAAAAATCTCAGCTTGATCACTCAAAATAGAGAGAGAGATAGATAGATAGGCAGATTTTGTCCCCTCTTTATTCTTTTTCAGCCTTTTTCTTGGAGGAATGCTTGTATTTGTCCTTCACAGGAAATCCTGTAGCTCCTTTAGGATGGTAATACCATCCCCTTATGTTGTGTGCGGTGGTCCCGGCAATGTCTATATGAACCCACGGTATTTTTTTGTCAACAAATTTTTCAAGGAACAGTCCTGCTGTTATAGCTCCACCATATCTTGTTGATCTCCTGTTATGGCACATTCGCATGCTTGGGGCTTTGATAGTGCCTTCCTTCAGCAGATCGTCACAGTGGCAATCCGCCGCACATTGATCCATTCTCCTGTTTTTTGTGAAATTTCTATTATTTCGTCTATCAATCTCTGATTGTTACCCATAACACCAGCTGTGTATTCTCCAAGGGCAACAATACAGGCTCCTGTGAGCGTTGCCATATCAACAATAGCATCAGGCTTGAGTTCTGAAGCATAACACAGGGCATCGGCAAGGGTCAGTCTTCCCTCAGCATCGGTGTTTCCTATCTCTATTGTTACACCATTTTTTGCCTTTATAATATCATCTGGTCTGTGCGACTCCCTCCCGTCTGGCATGCCTCCTCTCTGCAAGCTGCTATTATCCCGTGAACAGTAATGTCTGGTTTTAGCTCTCCTATTGCCTTAAACACTCCAAGAACAGCACATGCTCCTGCTTTATCTGATTTCATCCATCTCATGTAATCTCCCGGTTTTATGTTAAGACCTCCACTGTCAAATGTGAGACCTTTCCCTATGAGGGCTATCTCTCTCTTTCCATTTTTTGGTCTGTAGGTAAGATGTATAAATCTTGGAGGATTGGCACTTCCTCTTGCAACAGCAAGGTAGGCATTCATTCCCATCTTTTCAATCTCTTCTTCGTCGTATATCTTAACCTCAAAACCATACTGTTTAGCTATCTCTTCTAGCTAGTTTCCGCAAAAGTTTTTGTGGATTTATAACATTTCCCGGTTCGTTAACAAGGTCTCTTGTAAAGTTCTGGGCATCTAGCATTTCACCGACTCTAACAGCCTCTTCAGCAGACTTCTTTATATCTTCTGCTTACCCTGATTTGTACCTCTTTTATCCTAAACTCATCTTTTTTTGAAAGATACTTGTCAAACCTGTAATTTCCCAGTATTACACCTTCTGTTAATGCCTGAGCTATTTCCTCCTGTGAATCCTTTACTGAAAGTGCTTCACCATCTAACAGAAATCTATCAATTTTCAGCTCTTTTGCTTTCTTGACTGATAAAGCCCCTAATCTTCTTGCCTTATCAAGGTCAAAATTCCTTTTACTTCCAGCTCCAAATATGATTACAAAGTCTGTTTTACCTTTTCCAAATGTTGGAACAACCATAAATTTGCCTTCAGAACCGTCAAACTTAAGCTCTTTTTTTATCTGACTGATAGCTCCATCTAAAACCTCATCTAACTCTAAAATTTCTTCAGGAAACTTTTTCTGCTCTTTAAACAGGAATGATATAACTCCCTTTACTCTCGCATTTTTGAGATGTCCACTTGTTATTTTAAATTCCATAACTGCCTGCTCCTTTTTACTTTATAATTAATTCTTAAAAAATTATTTTAACAAAATATACATACTGGGAGGGCTTTTTATGAGGGTTTTTATTGAGAAACAGTCAAAGTCATGCCTGAAATTTACAATCTCCATCAGATTGTTGACGGGATGTTCCCTGCTGAAAAAGTGGAGAGAGAAACTAACAGAATGATTCACAGACTTGCCAGCAGTATAGGTATAAAGAGCTCTGACCCTTTCTTTTGACTTTTCAAAACTCCCTGAAAACAGACTGAAAAAAGAAGAATATCATCCATCAAACTGGGGAAAAACTGTTGTTGAAAAACTTTCAGAAAGAATAGGAAAAGAAAATATTGGATTTTTATCTAGAGAGCAGGCAATTGAAAATGCAAAGGTTTCAATGATAGCATTGCAGAAAACGGTTAAACACCCAAATCAGAA
>JAUZSJ010000060.1 GCA_030949555.1 Persephonella sp.
AGAAGAGAAAAGCAAGAGTGTAAGAAAAGAATAATAAGGGTAAAATAAAAAAGTATAATAATGAGTGACAAGTTTCTAATTCAAGCAGATTTTAAAATAGAGATAAACCTAATTTAGTAGAAGATAAAATTAAGAATTTTCAAAGAGAAAGAAAAATTAAAAAGAAGAAATTGTAAGTATTAGGGGAAATATAGAGGCCATTAGAAAGGAAAAGGAAAATCTTTCACGGTCTTTGGAGAAAGATGAAAGTATATATCAAAAAACTCTTAGCGAAATAAGTGAGATAGAAAGGAAAATAAATAAATTAATAGGAAATGAAATGGAATATAAAACATTAAAGTGGGTTGAGAAGGAAATTAAATTTATAAATGAAGGTTTGAAACAAAAGTTAAAAAGTCTAAAAAAAGAACAAATTGAACTTTCTATAAGAATTTATGAACTTCTTGAGAACCTTATAGGAGTGTATAAAGATTTAAAGAAATATGTTGATAAAGAGTTAAAGATTATATAGACAAACTTCGTTCTTTAAATTACAACTTAGAAATAGATGCAAGGTTGGAAATTGATAGTAAGGAATTGTTTATAAAAAATATAATTGATTTCTTTGATAAAAGAGCAACTGGATATTTTCGTGCTGATAATTCTAAAGATACTTATGATAAACTTAGAGAAATAGTAGATGAAATTGATTTTAATAATAAAGAAGACATAAAAAATTTTCTTTCAAGATTTATAGAAAAATTAGAAGAAAACAATAACTTTCCAATTAAACAAATAAAAGGAAAAAGTGGAGAGGAAAAAAAGAAGAATTTACTAAAAGTTTTTATAATTTTCTTTTTTCAATAAATAAGTATTTAAAACCAACCTATATTTTGAAGTTAGGAGATAAACCTCTTGAAGTTCTATCTCCGGGTGAAAAAGGAGCTATTTTACTAATATTTTATTTAATGTTAGATAAAGACAATATACCTTTAATAATTGACCAACCGGAAGAAAATCTTGATAATGAAAGTATATTCAAAATACTTGTTGATTTTATAAAAGAGGTTAAGAACAGAAGACAACTTATTTTAATTACGCATAATCCTAACCTTGCGGTAGCTTCCTGACGCAGACCAAATAATACATGTCCAGATAGATAGACAAGATAATAATAGAGTTAAAGTCACAAGTGGTTCTTTAGAAAATCCAAAAATTAATAAAGTTGTTACTGATGTATTAGAAGGAACATTAAGAGCTTTTTAAAAATTAGGGATGAAAGATATATAAAGGGTGATATAGGATAATTTCTATATCCACTACTGCATACACAAAACAAAAACGGACTGATACAGTAGAAAAGCCTGTGGAAATTGCAAGAGGAGGTCAAAGATGAGTTTAAGAAATTTGCGGGAAAAATTTAAATACGATGTAAATTTTATATAACGAAGGTCAGCTTTTAGATTTATCATGCTATTTAAAACAGTTTATGCTTGAAAAAGGACTTAACAAAAAACAGCTTGCAGAAAGGATGGGAGTTTCACCTGCATACATTACAAAAATTTTCAGCGGGGAAAACATATCCTTCAAAACTGTTGCCAAAATCTTATCAGCCCTTGAAGTAGATGCAGGACTGTAGTTAATAGATAGAGAAAAAAGTTTAAAGATTAATTGATTTTGTATGCTAAATAGCATATATTTTGTATATGTAATATTTAGGAAGGTGATACTATGAGTACTAAAATACACACAACCTTAAGGGTAGATGAAGAAAATTACAAAGAAGCAAAGAAAATTTTAGAGAGATTAGGGCTAAGTGTAAGTCAAGCGTTTAATATTTTTATAGCTATGATAAAAGAAACAAAAGGCATTCCTTTTGAGATAAAAATACCAAATGAAGAAACTCAAAAGATAATTAAAGAAGCAAGAAAAGGAAAAAATCTTGTGGAGGTAAAAAATTTAGACGAGTTTAAAAAGTTAATAAAGGATTAAAAAATTTGTATAAAATTAAAGTTCATAAACAGTTTTTGAAAGATTTAAAAAAAGCCAAATTAAATCAGTCAAACACAGAAAAATTGTTTTATTTTATTTCCTGTTTAACTAATGATAATCCTATGCCTCCTGAAGCAAAAGACCATGCCTTACTTGGAGAATGGGAAGATACACGAGAATTTCATATATCCGGAGATTTACTGGTAATTTACAGGAAAGATGATAATTTAAAAGAAATACAATTATTAAGAATTGGAACACATTCTCAACTTTTTAAGTAATGTTTAAAAATTTAAGATTTACCAGAGAAGATATAAAACAACACTCAAAATGCTCATATCTTCCACCAAAAGATAAAATTATCCCAAATATAAATTGTGCCCAGTTAATTGAAAAGACCATACAGGTTAAGATGACCTCAAATTAAGCCCGTATATATGCAACAATACTCATAAACTTAAACTCTACAATTTAACGATAGAGAAGAAGATAAGAGTTTAAAAACATTGTTAAAATTTTGCTCTTATAATATATTTACTTATACGTTAACAAGGTATCAGGTGGGTTTAATTATGGATGGAAATACACTGGAATTTTATTTAGAGCATTTAGATAAAAAAGATAGAGAAAAACTAATAAAATTTGCAAAAGAACTATACAAACAGAAGAAATACAAAACACTCAGAAAAGAAATAGAAGAAAGAAGACAGGAAGTATTAAAAGGTGAAGTTCTATCTCATGAGGAAATCTGGAAGTGAGCTTTGAAATTTTATATGCAAAAGTGTTTCTAAAGACATAAAAATTAGATGCAAAAACAAAAAACAAAATAAAAAACGCTATAAAAAAGCTGGAAGATTTTCCAAATATATCAAATATAAAATCCTTAAAATCACATCCATTGGCAGATTATAGACTAAGAATTGGTGATTATAGAGTATTGTTTGATGTAGATTGGGAAAATAAGAAAATATATATATTAAAAATAGGACATAGAAGAGATATATACGACCTATAAACTCAAACTCCAAAGCCTAATAAAATGAAGAGATAGAAAAAATAGAGAAAGATAAGAGTTTAAAAGCATTGTTAAACTCTTGCTCTTATAATATATTTAACTTACACACTCAATAAAGTATAAAGAGGTTTTGGAATTGGAAAAAATAACATTTTTAGTTTTCAAAGAAGAAGATGGCTACGTTGCTAAAGCAGAGGGAGAAAGTATATTCACTCAAGGTGATACATTAGAAGAACTTAAAGAAAACATAAAAGATGCAATAAAATGCCATTTTGATGAAAAACCACCTCAAAAAATAGTTTTAAAAATAGAGGAAACAATCAGTGTCTAAACTCCCAAGGAATATAAATGGGATACAACTTGCAAAATCTTTAAGAAAATATGGATATAAAGTCGTAAGACAAACAGGAAGTCACATAAGATTAACATCAACATTCAAAGGATATGAACATAAAATCACAATCCCTGCACACAACCCTTTAAAAGTCGGAACTTTAAATGCTATTTTAAAAGAAATTTCTAATTATCTGGAAATCTCAAAAGAAGAGCTTATTAAAGAAATTTTTTAATTATAAAGAGAAATTCACTGGAATTTAGAAAAAATTCCCAAGCTCATAAACTCGAAACTCAAACTCTACAATTTAACGGTAGAAAAGAAGACAAGAGTTTAAAAACATTGTTAAACTCTTGCTCTTATAATATATTTACTAAAAGTATCAGGTATATTTTGTGAACAAATTTTAATTGGGAGACATAAGATGGAATATAAAAATAGAATAATTTCAGACCCAAATATATTAAGAGGAAAACCCATAATAAAGGGGACAAGAATACCTGTTGAACTTATACTGACGAAATTAGGAGAAGGAATATCCATAGAAGAGCTTTTAAAAGCCTATCCAAATTTAACAAAAGAAGATATATTAGCTGCCATTTCATACTCTGCAGATGTTATTAAGAACGAGGAATTAGTTGAAAGTTAAGATTTTAGCAGATGAGAATGTAGATTACAGAATAGTTGAATATCTCAAGTGTAATAATATTGAAATAATTTCTCTTATAGAATTGAAAAGGGGGATTTCTGATTACGAAGTTATAAATTTAGCCAAAGAATTAAAGACAATTATACTTACTGAAGACTCTGATTTTGGAGCATGGGCTTTCTCTTTAAAAGAAGAAATTAACGGTGTAATTTATATATAGAATTATACCAGGTATAAAATCTTGCCCAGCTTTTTGAATAAACTATACAGGTTAAGATGACCTCAAATTAAGTATTTAGCCATATATTTATAAACAATCAGTTATCCAGTGATTGTTTTTTATTTTCTTTGTCTAAATCTTCTTCCAATATTAATGGTTTTTCTTCGGGGATTTCTTTTAGTTTTAATAAAAATTCAGGTGGTATAAACGAAAGCTGGGTTTTCTGGGGATTGTCTTTATTCACCATCAGTCCAATAAGGAAACTCATTTTCATCTTAATAACTTCCTCTTCTGAAGTGGGAGTTCCATCCTCTTCAACCAGTTCAATATAATCAACAGGATTAACAAAAAGTATAAAAACCCCTTTATCTCCTTCATCTGTAGAAACTTCAACAGCCTGTGCAGGCACAGGGTCTTTTTCAATACCAAACATTTCTTCAAGAACCTTTTTCTGTAGGAAAGAAGTTCTCCTCTTATTATTTCCTGATGAACGTAATCAACCTTTATTTCAAAACCATCAAGGATTTTTAGAACTGCTTCTAACCCATTAATAGTTGGATATTCTTTTTCCATAAAAAGCCCCCCTTTATTCTAAATCAATTTTGATAAAAATCTTTTCATTTGGCAGATTTTCTGGAAAAATTTTGTAAATTCTGCCGGTTAAATAAAGATTTTCCCTGAACTTGGTAGATAAAATTTTAGCAACTTCTTTTTTTAAATATCCTATCTGATTTGAGTTTTTATCTAAAACAGCTAAAGCATTCTCATCATATGGATTTTTGTAATCCCATACCAGTAAAATTAAATCTCCTTCTTTTAAAGAGTTTAGATAATTTTCATTTTTTAAATGGTATCTCTCACCAACTACACGAGTATAAAAAGTTTTTAAGTTATTTCTTAAATAATCTACAAAATCAAAGTAATCTGAAACTTCATTTTCTTCCTCAAAGTTATCAAACTTTGCTTCTATAACAAAGTTTACAAGCTCATCTAAAGAAAAATACTGATTTATAAAACTGCTTATCTCCTCAAAAGAAAAATGGTGTTTAACAAAGTTATATCCCTTTGTGTATAGTTTGTCCTCAAAAAATCTTAAAAATCTGTAAAAATCTATTATCTTTGTAAATCCAAATTCTAAATCTTCCAGTCTCTTTTTTTCTACAACTATAAGGCTGTTTATAGGAAAAGGAACACCTGTAATATGCATGTCAGAAAAGCATATTCTTCCTTTTTTGTCTAAAAATAATCTATACTCTCTATTTAACTTAAACAAAAATCCCGTGCTGTCTTTACACTCTTCCTTGAATATTTCATACTTTACTTTTAAAAACTGGTTTTCTTTTATTAAAGCCTTGTACTTTTTGTATATTGGTTTCAGGTGCTTTGGCATAAGCTTTAGAGAAAACTTACCTTTTTTTATTAAATCTGTGTTTAAATACCACTGCTTTGACAGATTGCTCTCTTCTATCTCAAGATAGGGCTGTGTTAAAACTATTTTTAAAAACTTTCTGTCTAAATTTTCAATTTCCTCTTTAGAAAGCTCAAAACAGTCTATAAACTGTCTATACTCTGGATAGTCTTCAGGGTAGCTTTCTAAAATCAGGTTTAAAAAATCAAAGTGCTCGTTTTCAATAAAATACTCTAAAAGCTTAAAAAAGTTTTCATAATCTTCCTCTTCAAGTTCTATCTCATAAATTAGACCGTTTTTATAAATAAACTCTAAACTAACAAAATAACCCTCAAACTCATACCTTGTTTGAATATAACTGCCGTGTTTATCCTTGAAGTATATGTCTAAAGTGTTATGTTTTTTGTACTCTTCAGCTGTTTTTCCTAAATCAAATAATACTTTTGTATGAATTTTCTCAGACAAAATTTCAGACAGAGGTTTGTCATCTAAAAAGATGTCAAAGTTTCTACCATCTTTGCATTTTACAGGTTTTAAACTTAAAAAATTCATAATAAATAATCAAAACAGTTTTTCTACTTCAATCTGAATTTTACATCTATTTTTTAAAATAATTTCAAGAATACCTTCTTCACCGTCAAAAAATTTGTCAAACTTTCCATCAATCAGCTTAAAAGCTCTAACTTTTTCAATCTCTGGATAAACAAGGATGTAATAAGGAACTTTTTCCCTCTGGTAAATCTCAAATTTTAAATATTCATCTTTCTGGGCTGTTGAGTTTGATACAACTTCTATAACAACTTCAGGAGTTTGTTTAATATACTCTTTAATCTTTTTACACAAAATACTAACATCAGGTCTGACAACAGTATTTTCAGATATTATCCAGTCAAGCTCTGGATATACATAACATTTTTTTGTGCATTTGTCTGTCTGATTTGCTATCACACGGGCAATTTCAAAAGCAACTCTCTGATGAATTCCCAATGGAGAAGGGGTCATAGCATAAGGAATTCCTTCTATAAGTTCCCAGTCTCCTTCCCAGAGCCTGTAATCATTAACTGTATATTTAGGAAGATATTTTTCTGCTATACCCATTTTGTTTTCCTATTTAAGATATTTGTATTTAAAGTTATTGGACTTTATGGAAAAATCAAATGTTGAGTTGTAAAGGCCCCGTAAGGAGCCTTTATACTATTTCAGGTCAAATCTGTCCAGATTCATTACCTTGTCCCATGCTTTAATAAAGTCGTTTATAAACTTTTCTTCTCCATCAGAAGAAGCATAAACCTCGGCAACTGCCCTTAGCTCTCCGTGATGACCAAATATAAGGTCAGCTCTGGTTCCTGTCCATTTGAGGTTTCCTGTTTTTCTGTCGTATCCGTTAAACAGGTATAGACTGTCATCTACAGGTTCCCATTCTATATTCATATCAAGCAGATTTACAAAAAAGTCATTTGACAGTGTTTCAGGTCTTTTTGTGAATACGCCGTGGCTGTCGTATCTGTATGTTGCTCCTAAAACCCTCAAGCCTCCTACAAGAGCAGTCATTTCAGGGACTGTCAGTGTTAAAAGCTGTGCTCTGTCAACAAGCCAGTATTCTGCAGGCCAGTATGTATCTATATCTTTTTCTGGACTGAAATAATTCCTGAAGCCGTCTGCAAACGGCTCAGTAGCCTTGTAGAATGGAACATCAATATATTCTTCTGGAACATCAACCCTCCCCGGTGTAAATGGGACTTTGACGGAATATCCATTTTTCTCTGCTGCCTTCTCAATTGCTGCACAACCACCTAAAACAATCAGGTCTGCCATAGAAACTTTTTTGCCACCCTTTGCTGAACTGTTAAACTGCTTCTGTATACTCCTGTAAACATCTAAAATTCTGTCTATCTCGTCTGGATGGTTTACTTCCCAGTCTTTTATAGGACTGAATCTTATCCTTGCCCCGTTTGCTCCACCTTTCCTGTCAGAGTTTCTGTAAGTAGAAGCTGAAGACCACGCTGTATATACAAGCCGTTTTATGGAAAGTCCCGAAGAGAGTATCATCTTTTTCAGATTTTCCACGTCCTCTTCATCTATTAGCTCAAAATCCCTCTCTGGAACAGGGTCCTGCCATGGGAACACTTCATCTGGAACCTCAGGTCCCAAATAACATTCTGGAGGTCCCATATCCCTGTGGAGCAGTTTAAACCACGCTTTAGCAAAAGCCTCCTCAAACTTTTCAGGGTTTTCAAGGAACTGTTTTGAAATTTTTGAGTAAACAGGGTCGTATCTGAGGGCAAGGTCTGAAGTGAGCATCATTGGAGGATGCTTTTTATTTTTGTCGTATGCATCAGGGATTATTTCGGGAACATCTTTTGCAACCCACTGTTTTTTCCCTGCAGGGCTTTCTGTTAACTCCCATTCATACTCAAATAACAGCCTCAGGAAATGAACTCCAAATTTTGTTGGAGTAGGAGACCATGCAAGCTCAAATCCAGAAGTAAATGTGTCTGGTCCTTTTCCTGTTTTGTAGCTGCTTTTTCCAGCCCAACCCCTGCTGGTTTACAGGTGAAGAATCAGGGTCTGGTCCAACAGAACTGTCAGGACATGCACCGTGACATTTACCAAAAGCATGACCACCTGCAATCAGTGCAACTGTTTCTTCGTCAGACATTCCCATCCGTGAAAATGCATCTCTTATCTGCTGGGCTGACTTTACAGGGTCAGGATTTCCTTCAGGCCCTTCTGGATTTACATATATAAGACCCATCTCTGTAGCTGCAAAAGGTCTTTCTAACTTTCCTTCCTTATATCTTTCCTTTCCTGATAACATCTGTATTTCTGGTCCCCAGTCTGGGCTTTCGTCAGGCTCCCATATGTCCTCCCTTCCTAAACCAAAACCAGATGTTTTTACTCCCATAGATTCAAGGGCTACATTTCCGGCTAAAACGATAAGGTCTGCCCATGATATCTTTTTGCCGTATTTCTGTTTTATAGGCCACAGCAGTCTGACTGCTTTGTCAAGGTTCATGTTGCATCTGGCCAGTCGTATCTGGGGGCAAATCTGATGTCTCCGTTTCTTGCTCCACCTCTCCCGTCAAACACTCTGTAACTTCCAGCACTGTGCCACGCAAGTCTGATAAACAGAGGACCGTAATGTCCAAAGTCTGCAGGCCACCAGTCCTGAGAATCTGTCATCAGTTTTTTCAGGTCTTCCTTTAGCTGAAAGTAGTCTAAAGTTTCAATCTCTTTTCTGTAATCAAAATTTTCTCCAGTGTAAGGATTTGACTCTGGACTGTTCTGCCTGAGAATTTTTAGATTCAGACGGTGAGGCCACCAGTCTGTAATCCATCTTTTTCTTTCCATAGCCGTTCTCCTTATTAATAATAGTTATTATTACTCTAAATCTTGAGAGTATAAAAGTCAATACTTTAAATATGGTGAATAAATATGCATCAGGAAAGATGATAGACTATAATGTATTTGATGGAAAGATTAAATAGAGAAAAATTTATTGCCAGGTTTATTCTGTTACCGGTTTTACTGTTATCTATTTTTGTATCAGCAAATCACCATCATAAAGACCTTCAGCCTCACTATGACTGTCCAGTATGTCTGTTCCAGATAAACAGCAGTAGCAGTGATGTTTCTTCAGCGGATGTAATTATCAAAACCTATAGAAAATAATCCTATAGTTCCTTTAAAAAGGGAAGTTTCTGTTTTCACTCAAAACTCAAAAAGCCAAATCAGAGGGCTCCTCCTCTCTGTCCTGTAGCAATTCAAAAGCTTAATCAATCAGTCTGTTTGCACATTTAAAATCCAGCATAAGGAGGAGCGGTATGAAAAAATACCTTTATCTACTGCTGTTTGTTTTCAGTTTTTCTTATGGACAGGTCTTTTCTAATATTAAAGACACAGCTGTGCAGATAAATCAGACTTATACAGACAACCATATTTACTCAGTATCAAATCCTTTTTCCCAGAGTCAGTTTGTTCCAGACATTGCTTTAATATTTGATTTTTCTTATGTTAGAAGAAATGTAAGTGATGAAACTTATAAACAGCTTTCTATTCCCGGTTTTTTACATGAGCTTTACCATGCACACGGAGAACATGAGCACAAACCTATGAATTTTGAAAGGGGATTTAATCTCAACTATGGTGAGCTGAGCATCGGCTCAACTGTTGACCCTTACTTTGACCTTTTTGCCACTTTTCATCTGTCTGAAAATAACTTTGAAATTGAAGAGCTATTTTTTAATACCTGTTCACTTCCATACAGTTTTCAGATAAAAGCAGGAAAGTTCAGAAGCTCTATAGGAAGAGTAAACTCACAGCACCAGCACGTATGGGATTTTGCGGATATTCCACTTGTTTATAAAGTGTTCTTTGGAGAGCATAGTCTAAATGAAAAGGGAGTTCAGATAACATGGCTTGCTCCTGCTGAATTTTATCTTTTATTTGGAGCGGAAGCTCTGCAAGGTGAAAACGAGCAGAGTTTTGGATATGAGGCAATTGATACATTTAATATCCCTTCTGCGGAAAAGCCCAATGTTTATACTGCATTTATAAAAACATCTTACGATATAGGAAATTTAACACTTCTTGGAGGACTTTCTTTTATAACCGGTAAAACAAGAGTTGACCATACAGAAGATGAAAATCCTCATGCTTTTGCAGGTGATACAGAAATCTACGGATTGGATTTAACAGGGAAATACTTTTTAGACTCTTACAGGTATATTTCTGTTCAGGGAGAGTATTTTTACAGAGATATAGATGGAACAAAGTATGAAAATCCCAGTAATCCTGTTTCTGAAAAATTACATAAAAAGCAGTCAGGTTATTACATTCAGCTTGTTCACAGGTTCAGCCAGAGGTGGAGATACGGATTTAGATACGACAGTTTAAACAAAAATGATATAAACAGCATCTCCCAGTCAGATAATTTAGACAGATACTCATTTATGCTTGAGTTTAACACATCAGAATTTGCAAGACTCAGATTCCAGTACAGCTACGACAGGTCAAAGTTTTTAGAAGGAAAAAGGAAAAGTATTAACGAGTTTATAGTTGAGTTTAATATGGCAATCGGTGCACACGGAGCACATCCATTTTAACTGAAGGAGGTTGGCAATGAAAAAGATAACATTTTTAATACTGATTGTGAGCTTTTCAGCTTTTGCAAAAATAAATGTTGTAACAACTTAATCCGTATATTGAAAGTATAGTTAAAGAGATTGCAAAAGGCAGAGTAAAAGTTTCTTCCCTTTCAAATGGCAGATGGGACCCCCACTTTGTTCCACCAAAACCGTCTTTAGTAGTTAAACTGAGAAGAGCAGACCTTTTAATAATAAATGGGGCGCAGATAGAGATAGGCTGGCTTCCTCCACTTCTTAGAAGGGCAAATAATGGAAAAATTCTTCCCGGAAAATACGGATTTTTAGATTTATCACAGCATTTCAAACTTATCCAGAAACCTCAGGTTGTTTCGAGAGCTATGGGAGATGTACATCCACAGGGAAATCCCCACTTTTATTTAGACCCTTACAACATTCCAAAAATAGCCTTTTTAATCACTGAAAGGCTCTGTTATTTAGACAGAGAAAACTGCCCATTTTATCAGAAAAACCTCAACAGTTTTAAAGAAAGATGGAACAAAAAACTATCTATCTGGAACAAACAGATGAAAAAATTAGAAGGAAAAGAAGTTTTTGAGTATCACAGGTTGTTTGATTACTTTTTAATAAGATACAAAATAGACATTTCAGGAACTTTGGAATCTCTTCCGGGAATACCACCTACTACAGCACATCTGTTGGAACTTGTTGATATCTCAAAAAAACAGAATGTTTCATTTATACTTTATGCAGTTTATAATCCTGAAAAGTCAGTCCAGTTCCTGCAGAAAAAAACAGGTATAAAGGCAGTTTTACTTCCCCATGATGTAAATGCACTGATAGAAGTTAAAGATATTTACTCACTGTTTGATGAAATAGTCAGGAGGCTGACAGGTGATTGATATAATCCTTCCTGTTTTGCTTATAACGACTGTAGTTATTTTAATGCACGCGTATCTTGGGATAGAGATAATAAAAAGGCAGATAATATTTACAGACCTTGCAGTTGGGCAGATGGCAGCTCTTGGAGTTGCTGTCTCCCTTATTTTTTTCAATGAAGAGCTGAGATATTTATTTTCTGTAATGTTTGCCCTTTCAACATCTCTTTTAATAGCTTACGTCAGTAAAACAAACAGGTATATTGAAGCATTTATCGGAATTGTTTATGCTTTTGGGCTTTCTTCAATATTTTTAGTGATGTCTAAATCTCCTTCTGGTATGGAGCATATTAAAGAGCTGACAGCTTCAGATGTTTTGTATGTGGATTTTAAAGATGTTTTATTTACTGCCTTTTTTTATATGATTTTATTTTTAATTTTGTTTTCTGCTAAAAGGTATATGCCTGAATATTACGATTACTTTTACTTTCCTGTTTTTGCACTTACAATTGTTCATTCTGTTGGGCTTGTTGGGGTTTTAGTTGTTTTTGTTTTTTTGATTGTTCCAGCCTTTATTGGTATCAGTTTCAATGGAAAAAGTCCATATCTGATTTCAGTTATTACAGGGCTTGCTCTTGCTTATGTAGGAATTTTCATATCTGTTTACTTTGATTTTCCTGTTGGATATACCCTGTCAGCCGTTCTTTCTATGTCTGGAATAGCTGTTGCTCTGGTTGTTAAAAATGATTAAATACTTTATATTTTTATCTGAGTATCTTAAAAGGAGAGGAAGCAATTATTGATAATTGAAACTTTAAAACCAAAACCTTTTGTAAAATGGGCTGGTGGAAAAAGACAGGTTATAGATATTTTAATAAATGAGATACCAAAGGAATTTGATACATATATTGAACCATTTGTTGGTGGTGGAGCTTTATTTTTTGAAATTTTACCTAAAAAGGCAATAATAAATGATATAAATAAAGAATTGATTAATACATATTTAGTAATAAAAAATAATGTAAATGATTTAATAAAAAGTTTAAAGAATCATAAAAATGATGAAAATTATTTTTACAAAATCAGGGCATTAGATCCTGAAAAATTGACACTAGTTAAAAGGGCAAGCAGGTTTATATATTTAAACAAGACCTGTTTTAATGGACTTTACAGAGAAAATTCAGAAGGTAAGTTTAATGTTCCTTTTGGAAAATATAAAAATCCTAAAATATTAGATGAGGAAAACTTAAGAGCCGTATCAGAATATTTAAATAGTATTGATATTGAAATTTATAATAAGGATTATAAAGATGTTTGTGATTTAGCCAAAAAAGGAGATTTCATATACTTAGACCCTCCATATTATCCAATTAATAAAACTTCGTCTTTTACAAAATACAACAAATATGACTTTACAGAAAAAGATCAGATTGAATTGTCGCAAATTTTTAGAGAATTAGATAAAAAAGGTTGTTATGTAATGTTGTCAAACTCAAATACAGATTTTATAAAAAAGCTTTATAAAGGTTTTAACATTAAAGAAATAGAGGCAAATAGAGCTATAAATTGTAAAGGGGATAGAAGAAAAAAAGCAAAATTAGAGGTTTTAATCAAAAACTATTAAAAATTATGGAAAGAAAAGAAGCATTAAGAAAAGGAAAATCACTGATAGGTAAAGATTTAAGGACTTTAGCTGATGAGTTGGGTATTACTGTGTTTAGAGAAGGTAAGAAAAACAAAGGTTGGGCTGGACATGTAATTGAAAGATATTTAGGACTTCCTCTTAATTCTGCCCAATCACCCAATTTTGGTTCTTGGGAATTAAAACTTGTATCTTTAAAATATTTAAAAACAGGAGAGTTAACAGTAAAAGAAACAATGGCAATTACTATGATAGATGCTTACAATGTTTTAAATACACCATTTGAAGAAAGTCATTTATTGCAAAAACTAAAGAAAATGTTGATTTTTGCCCGCATTTGGGAAGGGAAGAATGAGCCTCGCTCTATACTTTATGGTGTGTATGAATTTGATTTAACGAATAAAGAATTATATGAACAAATTAAAAAAGATTATGAATTAGTAAGAAAAACAATTAAAGAAAAAGGCTTTAATGCACTGACTGGAAAAATAGGAGTGTATATTCAACCAAGAACAAAAGGAACAGGACACGGAAGCACAACAAGAGCTTTTTATGCAAGGAAGAATTTGTTAAAAAAGATAATTTTTGGAAAATAAGTAATTGGCTTGATTAATCTGAAAACGATTCAGGAATCACAACATAAAATCTTCAAATTTTTTATTCAAGCCGTAAATTTAGATTTAAAAAGATAAAGAGAAGAAGCTGTGAAGATAAAGATTTTAAAAAATGGGCCCTATTTAGTTGAAGGGAACATTCCCCTTTACAGGGAAGTAATGACAGAATACAAAATGGTTATCCCTGAAAGCTGGAAAAGGTTGAGAAGTTTGAAACTAAAGAAAGCTATGCCCTCTGTAGATGTGGAATGTCTGAAAATAAACCATTCTGCGATGCAACCCATGTTAAAATAAGCTTTAGAGACGAAAATTACTACAGATAAGGGGAATTATGCACGAGTTTTCTGTTGTTCAGAGTTTGATGGGTTTGATAGAACAAAATGCACAGGAGAATAATGCAAAATCTATCTCAAAGGTTGTTGTGAAAGTCGGAAAGATGTCAGGGATAGAGCCACATCTTCTGAAAATTGCGTTTGATACCTTTAAAGAAAAAACTATATGTGAAAATGCAGAGCTTGAGATGATTATTCAGGATGTTGTTGCTTTTTGTGAAGACTGCAGAAAGGAATTTGTTGTAGAAGAAAACAGATTTATATGCCCCTACTGTGAAGGGTTTAACCTGAAGATATTAGACGGTGAGGACATGTATCTGATGAGTTTAGAGATGGAAGTTTAAAGAATCTTACAGCTCTTTACACTTTTATCCACTTTCAGAAAGTGGGTTGCACAGGAGATGCAGGGGTCGTAATTTCTTATTATCTTCTCAGCTTCTAAGGTTAGATAATCTATCTCTGTCCTTTTTAGTCTTTTCAGATAGCTTTTTACGTTCTCTTCCATTATGTCCTGATTCTGGGAAGTGGGAGGGACAATGTCAGCTTCTAATACTCTGCCCTCTTCATCAAAGCTGTATCTGTGCCACAGAACTCCCCTTGGTGCTTCAGATACACCTGTTCCTGATGATTTTTTCACTGTGATTTTTGGGCTTTCTGGAGGTTTTCTGTAATTTTTTATCAGATAGACAGATTTTTCTAAAGAGTGGATAATCTCAACCATTCTGACAAGGAGTGTTTTGAAACTGTTTCTAACATGGTGGATACGGTGCCTGGGTTTTTTTAGCATAGTCTCTGCAAGAGCAGTTTGTGAAAGTTTTTCAAAACTGTTGTTAAATCTGGATACTGCTCCAACAACATAAATCTCTTTTCCCTTTATTCTGCATTTTTTTGCTGTTGAGTGTTCTACCTGAAACTCTGTAAATAATTCCTTAAACTCTTCCTTGGTAACTTCCAGTCCTTTGTTTGAAATAATTTTCCCTTTCAGTATAGGGTATTCTTCTTCCTGCTGCAGGGTTCGCAAATGGACGATCTCCTGTAGCATCGTCCATGAGGGAAGTTTAGCTGTGACGAACTTTTCAGCCCAGTGCAAGCAGCCCTTTCAGGGCATCTTCTCAATTGCGGGAACTATCTCCTCCAGCTCCTGCTTTTCTGGATATCTTGTAAATCCGCCGGCTAACCACAGAAACAGGATGCAAGGAAGCTCTCCCTCCTATCTTCTCTATCAATCTCCCAGCTTGCCACCTGCTCCTTTTCTTTATCTACAGACCAAGTAAAACAGCTCTCTGTTTTCCTTTGCAATCTCAAATATTGATGATTTTCCAAAAAAGTCAGGCAGATGAAGAAAGGAAACATGGATGGCATGACTCTGTGTATCCACTCTCCGTGGTAGAATATTCTCCTCAATGTTTCTACTTCCCTGTGAGACAGTAATACCAAATGCATCTTCCTATAGCCTGAACAGAGCTCATCTGGTATGCAACAGGACATATGCCGCATATCCTTGCTGTGATGTCAGGGATAACAGAGTAATCTTTACCCTTTAAAATGCCTTCAATAAATCTTGGTGCTTCAAAAATATTAAGTATCACATCTTTAATCTTCCCATTTTCCGTTTCTATCCATATCTTTCCTTCACCTTCAACCCTTGTTAAAATGTCAACCTTTTTCATCTTCTCCTCTAAACTCCCTGTTGTATGCATTGAAACCTGTCAGTATTTTGCTGTAAATGTCCCCAAATCCGTGTTCTTCAAAAATCTCCTCAAGGGACTGAATGTTTGGATTTTTGACAGGTCCAAAACATCCGTAACACATCACCTCTGTCAAAAGATGGGCAGACTGCTCCACACCCTGCCGTCGTTATACTACCCAAACACGGCTTTCCAAGGATAAGAAGGCATGGGATACCTTTTGACTTGCACTCAAGACAGAGAGGATAGGACGGTAAGACAGGCTCTCTTCCCGTATAAAGGGATGTGATAACCTCAAGAAGCTGACTTTTACTGATAGGACATCCTCTCAGCTCAAGTAACCAACATCTATGTAATCTGAAACAGGTTTTGATTTTTCAAGAGATTTTATATGTTCAGGAGATGGATAAACAGAGCTTAAAACGTCAGGAAATTCCATAAAGTTTCTCACTGACTGGATGCCTCCAGAAACGGCACATGCGCCAATAGCAGCAAGCACTTTTTACTTTTT
>JAUZSJ010000061.1 GCA_030949555.1 Persephonella sp.
GATAAAAGTCTGGACTTTCAATTCTTTTATGGGGAACATCAACAAAAAGTCGTATATTACAGGCATACTTCCCTTTTCAATAGCTAATAAAAACCCGCCACCACCAAGGCTGGTAAGAGCCGGCTCTGTCAAAGGTGCAGTCAACATTGCAGCAACAGCTGCATCAAATGCATTCCCCCCTTTTTTCAACATCTGTGCACCAGCTTCAGCTGTCAGTCTGTCTCCTGCAGCGATAACACCTTTCATCTGATAAAACCCATCTTCTCAACAGTTCTCAGGTCACCTGTTCTTCTGTAATACGAAATCATCCTCTCTGAGACCGTTTTTCTCTCTATTACTGAATACAGTTTTTTTACTCTTCTGTGTGTGTTTAGAGTTTCAAATATTCCTTTATCCTCAAGGTATCTTATTATACTGTAGCTTTTTTCTCTGAGGGAGATTAATCTATCCTTTTCAATAAACTTTCCATTTAGAGAGTATCTGGTTGCATTCCATTTGTTCTGTTTTAGAATCTGGTAATAATATCTCTCCTCTTTTTCTTCCCTGAGCAAGGAAACACAGTCCCTGAAACAGAGATATAATCAGCTCTATCCTGTCCATCTCAGGGTTAGCATCACACACCCTCAGTTCCACTGTCCCGAGGTCTGGGTGAATTCTAACATCCCACCATATATCCTTTATACTTTCAATAAATCCTCTATCTTTTAATGTGTAAAAAAGCTCCTCAAAATGAGAAAAACTGTCAAAATACTCTGGAATTCCAGCCCTTGGAAGCTGTTCAAATATTTTCGTTCTGTAGGAGTGAAGTCCTGTAAACTCACCGTAAAAAAACGGAGAGCTGGTAGAGAGAGCCAAAAATAGGGGAAGATAGTTAATTGTCATGTTATAACCCTTAACTGCCATCTCCCTGTCAGAAAAACCAACATGTATGTGCAGTCCATAGATAAGAAACTGCCTTAAGAGAATCTGGAGTTCTTCAAGGAGTTTCAGGTATCTCTCTTTTACAGTAATCTCTGTCTGTTCTTTTTTTGCAAACGGATGGGTTCCTAGGGCAGATGAACGAAAACCGTAACTTTCCCCTATTCTGTCTATCTCGTGTAAAGCTTCCCTGAAATAGCTGACAACATCCTCAGGTTTTTCACAGACAGGTGTTACTATCTCAACCATTGAGGTGAGAACTTCCGGCTGAACAATACTTTTCAGTTTTTCTGGCAGCTGTTTAAAAATAATGTCACTGCTGTTAGAAAGGGACAAATCCTCCCTTTTTACAATCTGAACCTCAAGCTCAGCCCCTACTGTAAACGGCTTTGAGCTTTTAAACTTCAGTCCTTTTTCCTGTGTGCTTTTGTTACCTTTAATCTTAAACCCTCCACAGACAGTATCTTAACTTCTTCCCCCTTTTTTATAGGAATATCTGAGTATGCATTCCATATCTCCCCTTCAACAAATACTTTCCCTTTAGGGTTTATATCTGTTTCGGCAACTCCTGTTAATCCAATCATACCTTCCTTACCTGTCAGTTTTCTCTTTCTCTGGGCTTTCAGTCCAAGGTATGCAACAGACATGAAAAACAGTGCACTGAACAGAACAACAGGGATGATAACTTTAAGGGGAATGTCTCCGTAGGGGGAAGAGGGGTCAACAAGAATCACAGAACCTATGAGCAGTGCTATAACACCGCTGATAGCAAGAGCTCCAAATGTTGGCGTAATCAGCTCTAAAATAAAAAACAGAATACCAAGGAGTATAAGAAGCACCCCTAACCAGTTCACGTCAATGGCATTAAGGGCATACAGGGCAAGGAGTATGGATATGGCTCCAATAACACCGGGAATTACAGAGCCGGGGTTATAAAGCTCAAAAAATATGCCGTAAAATCCTATCATAAGCAGCAGATAGGCAATGGTTGGATTTGCCAGTATAGATAGCAGTTTTTCCCTGAATCCCTTCTCCACATATACAATCTCTTCATCTTTTTTAAGGTTTATCTTTATCTGGGCATTCTTTTTTCTGATAATTTTCCCGTTTATCTTCTTTAAAAAGCTCGTCAATATCAGAAGCTATAAAATCTATCACCCCTTTTTCAGGGCTTCCTCTGCACTCAGGTTTACAGACTCTGTTATCATCTTTTCTACTATTTTCACATCTCTACCTTTTTCTTTTGCTATTCCTTTAACAAAAGCAACCATATCATTTATAATCTTTTTCTTCATTGTTTCATCAATATCCCTTCCAGTCATCTGAACAGGGGAAGCTGAACCAATATTTGTTGATGGTGCCATCACAGCAACATCTGAAGCTATCGTTATAATAGCTCCAGCAGATGCTGCCCTTCCTCCAGAAGGATAGATATAAACAACAAAGGGAATATACGTGTTCATCATACTTTTCACAACATCCCTCATTGCAGACTCCAGACCGCCGGGGGTGTCAAGCTCAAGTATAATCAGCTTTGCACTTTTTTTCTCTCCTTCTTTTATCAGCCTTTCCACATAGTCTGCCATAACGGGAGTTACAGCATCACTCCACTGCCCCACAATAACCTGAGCATATGAAAAAATAGAAAAAATCAGAAATAACATAACAGCTAAAGCCTTCATCTTGTCTCCTTTATGGCATGCCTTTTGCTATAAATATAAGACAAAAGTAAAAAAAATATACATATTTTCAGAAAAATTGGAAAGTATTGAACAGTATTTATGCATATAGATGCACTTTTTGTATGCAAATAAAATGGGAGGGGTTAAAGATGAGCTGTGATTACTGCACAACTGCACATGAATCTGTAAAGGAGATGCACTCTTTTTTTGCAGTCTATGGGCTACAGACATACCTTTTTTGAAAGGGTAAAGAGGCAGGGAGCAATATGCCACTTTGGAGAGCAGGGAAGGTGCTGTACTCTTTGTCCCGATGGACCCTGCAGAATTAAAAGAAGAGCTCCAAAAGGCAAGTGTGGTATTGATGCAGACGGCCTTGCAGCAAGAAATCTTGTGAGATTAGTCAATCAGAGAGGAGCTGCTTATACCCACGACTTTAAGCTTACCCTAAAAACTATAAAGGCAGTAGCAGAAGGGAAATCTCCTTTCTGTATTAAAGACAGGAACAAACTGTTATGGTTCGCAAAGAAGTTAGATATCTCAACAGAAGGCTCAGACAGAGAGATATTAGGGAAGATAGCAGATTTTCTTGAAAAGGAGTTTATGAAAGATACAGATACTCCCCTTGATATCATTTATAAGCTTGCTCCAGAAAGCAGAATCAAAAAGTGGGAAAGTTTAGGAATTGTTCCAGGAGGATTTATATTTGAAAGTCATGAGGCAGGAACCAAAGTAATGCCAAACATTGATACAGACTATCTGAATCTTTCTCTCACCTCTCTAAGACTTGGTTTATCAGCAGGTTTCCTTGCAAACATTGCAACCACTATTATCAGGGACATTATTTTTGGCTCTCCAGATATAACAAAAGGCTATGCAGACATAGGAGTTTTAGACAAAGAGTATGTAAACATCGTTGTTCACGGACATGTCCCCTGGACAGGTAGTTGTAGTGGCAAAGATGGCAAAACAGGAGAAGTTCCAGAAAATGGCAAAGGAAGCAGGAGCAAAAGGCATAAAAGTTTACGGAAGTTTATGCACAGGTCAGGAAATGCTCCAGAGACCAGAAACAGCCCAGTATCTTGATGGACAGGTTGGAAACTGGCTGACTCAGGAGTTTGTAGCAGCCACAGGAGTTGTGGACATGTTCCTGTTAGATAAAAACTGTGCAGCTCCCGGACTTGCTGATATAGTTTCAAAAATAAAACTCCACACAAAATTAGTTCCTGTTTCCTCTGTAGTTCGGCTAAGAAATGTTCTTGTTGATGAATCGGTTATGTATAACCCTGTAGATGTAGAAAAACAGGCTGAAAAACTGATTATTCAGGCTATACAGGCTTACCAGAACAGAAGAAAAACATACCCTGTTCACATTCCAGACAAAAAAACCGATTACATCGCAGGATTTGGGGTTGAAAGTCTTATAAATGTTTTAGGAGGTTCTCCTGACCCTTTACTTGAGGCGATAAACACAGGAGCGATAAAAGGAGTTGTTGGTCTTGTAAGCTGCACAACAATGAAAAATGGGCATGGCCAGTTCACATATAACTTTGTTAAGGAACTCCTCAAAAGGGATATACTCGTTTTAATAACAGGATGTGCCTCATCACTGGCACAGGCTGAAGGATTTACAAATCTTCAGGCTATTGAAAAATTTGCAGGAGATGGACTGAAAGGCATATGCAAAGTTTTGAACATCCCTCCTGTTCTGAACTTCGGTTCCTGTCTTGACACTGGCAGAATGATTCTTCTTATACTTGCCCTTTCTGAATACCTTAATGTTGACCCTTCACAGCTTCCTGTTGTAGCCGCAGCACCTGAGTACTACAATAACGATGCTTATATAGACGGTCTGTTAGCTGTAGCCATGGGAATTAATACCTATGTAAATCCAGTCCCACCTATCGTAGGAGGACCAGCTCTAACCAGACTCCTCACAAGAGACCTTGAGGACTTATTAGGGGGAAGATTTATTGTGGAGCCTGATGCTGAAAAGGCTGCAGAAATTATAGAAAAAGAGCTGGCTAAAAAACTGTCTTAAGCCCCCGGGGGCTTCATCATTTCCTTTCTCCAAAAATAGCCGTCCCTATCCTTACTATAGTAGCACCTTCTTCTACGGCAACATCAAAGTCGTGGGACATTCCCATAGAAAGGTGGGGGAGTTTTACCCTGAACTTCTCTTCCAGTCTATCTCTCAAATCCCTGAGCATAGCAAAATAAGGTCGTGACTTTTCTTTATCTTCAAAGTAAGGGGGAATACACATAAGACCAAGTATGTTGATATTTTCCTTACTGAGAGAATACTCAAACAGTTGGTCTAAGTCTGATGGTCTAACACCATACTTACTCTCCTCTTCTCCAACATTCACCTCAATAAGAACATCCTGAATCCTACCTATCTTTTTTGCCCTTCTGTCTATCTCATCTGCAAGGGTCTCTCTGTCAAGGGAGTGGATTAGCTCAAAGTATCTGACTGCATACTTTGCCTTGTTAGTCTGGAGCCCTCCAATCAGATGCCAGTGAATGTCTGTGTAATCTTTTAGCTTCTCTATCTTTTTTATCCCTTCCTGAACCCTGTTCTCACCAAAATATCTGATTCCAGCTTTGTAAGCCTGAACTATCTTTTCAACAGGCTGGGTTTTTGACGCTGCAAGTAAGATAATATCATCAGGCTTTCTTCCACACTTTAAGGCAGTTTCTGATATAACCTCCCTTATTCTGTCCACATTTTCTTTTATTGTCATAACTTCTCTCCAGACTTAATCTATAATATATTACCTGTAATAAAAAATTATAAATCAGGAGGGCTGTAATGGCAGCTGAAGAGTTTTAGAGTTATAGATGGTCTTTATTACACAAAGGAGCATCTGTGGGTAAAAGCTGATGGAGATGATGCTGTGATAGGGATAACAGATTATGGACAGCATCAGCTTGGAGATGTTGTTTATGTTGAGCTACCAGAAGTCAATGGGGAAGTTGAGGCTGGAGACAAGGTTGCATCTGTTGAATCTGTAAAGGCTGCAATAGACATATTCTCTCCCTTAACCGGGAAGGTTCTGTCTGTAAATGAAGACCTGAAGGAAGACCCAAGCCTGGTTAATACAGACCCTTACGGAGAAGGATGGCTGTATGAGGTTCAGATGTCTGACCCGTCAGAATTAGAAGACCTTATGACTTCTGACGACTACAGGGCATACATAACAGAATTAGAAAAGGAAGAAGAATGAAGCACTTTGTTATCACAGCTGTTGGGGAAGACAGACCTGGAATTGTTGCCGGAATTACTTGGGTTCTATATGAAATGGGATTCAACATTGAAGATTCTGCAATGACAAGGCTCAACAACGAGTTTGCAGTGATGCTGGTAGTAACTACAGAAAAAGATATAACAGAAAACCAGCTCAAAGAAAATCTCAGGACAGTTTCAAAAGGAAAAAAACTGACGATTAATGTAAGGAAAATCCCTGAAGAGATTTACAGAGAAAAAGAGGAAAAGGGAGAGATTTACAACATAGTTGTTTATGGTGGAGACAAACCGGGCATCGTTTACAAAGTAGCAAAACTCCTTGCAGACAGAAATATAAACATAGCAGACCTGAGAACAGAAAAAACTCCAGACATATACGTTCTGATAGCACAGGTAGAATTCCCTGAAGGGTTAAAGTTAGAAAATATACAGCCAGAAATTGAAAAGCTAAAAGATGAGCTTAATGTAGACATTTCTGTGGAAAAAGTTGAAAGTGTGGAGATGTGATGGAAAAACTTCAGATACTGACCTACCCAGATGAGAGACTGAAAAAAATCTCCCAGCCTGTTATCCATTTTGACAGAGAGTTTAAAGATTTCGTCGGCCGGCTCCTCTACACAATGAAAAACTCCCCCGCTGGAGTTGGAATTGCCGCTCCACAGGTAAACAGACACATCCAGACAATCATAATAGATGCTTCCCAGTATAAACACAAATACAACAAGCTGAACCACGGCCTTATGATTCTCTCCAACCCTCGGATAATTGCTTACGACGGAGAGATAATAATAAGGGAAGGATGTCTTTCTGTTCCAGACTTTACAGGAAATGTTAAAAGACACTACTGGATTAAGGTTGAAGCTGAGGATATTAACGGTAAAACTATAACCTTTGACACAGAAGGATTTGAAGCAGTTGTTATTCAGCATGAGATGGACCATCTTATAGGAAAACTGTTCCTTGACAGGGTAACCTCCCCAAAGGATGTGTTCAGGAGGAAGGTTTACAAAAAGTAGCTCTCTGGAGCTAATTATGATTAATTTTAAACCCCTTATTTCTAACTACGAGTTCTTCCAGATAGTAAAACCTTTAGGAAAGTCTATACATCTGAAATCTGGAGAAAATGTAAAAGCTGAAGTTATAGACATCCTCCCAACAGGTGGCGTGGTTCTCAGAATGAAAGGGGGACTGCTGACAGTAGAAACAGACATACCACTACAGAAAGACACAACACTCCTCTTGAAAATACTCAGCACTTCACCAGAGCACAGACTGAAAATACAGCTGATAGGAATTTTAGACAAAAACAACACTGTCCAGCTGCTAAATTTGCAGCAGCTAAAAATTGAGGAACTCATTTCAGCTTTAAAGAGCACAGGTACCGAAAACATCCTTTTAAACCAGATTTTTCCCTGAGCACATCTTCCCTGACAGATAAAGAACGGTCTATACTGTCTCAACTGTTAATCTCCATACTCAAAAGTAGCAGTTTCTCCCACACAGTAAAGGAGATCTTTACCAGCATAAAAGATTTAGAACCATCAAAACTCCAGCAGATTTTACTGAATTCAGGAATATTCTATGAAAACAAGATAAAAAACAGGAAGTTTGAACAGATAAAAAATGACTTTAAATACATAGCTTTTTCCTCATTATCAGAAGAAAACGAAAACATAATAAAAACAGTAGACTCCTATCAGCTTCTGTCCAAACTTACAGGAGGAGTGTTCACATTTATTCCCCTACTGTGGGACGAGATGGAAAGGGGAGATATATTTTTTAAGAAAAGCAAAAGGGAGAAAACCTCTATTTCTGCAGGATAGATTTAGAGCTAAAAAATCTGGGTAGGATAGTGTCTGGTATATTCTTATTCGGAAAAGAGCTTCATATAAACTTCTTCATTGAAAATGAAAATCTAAAGAGAATTATCCAGAAAGATATAGATACTTTAACAGAGAAGCTAATAAAATACAGTTTCTCCAACATTCACACACAGATGTTGAAAAACCCCCAGAAGAAAGAAAATTTATAGATGAAGACTTTATGAGACTGAAAGTATGAAAGATAAAAAGGCTGTTGCTTTAAGATACGACAGAAAAAAAGATAACGCCCCAAAAGTTGTAGCAAAAGGGAAAGGATACATAGGTGAAAAAATAATCCAGATAGCGAAGGAAAACAATATTCCTATAAAGGAAGACCCTGTTCTTGTAGAAGCCCTCTCTCAGGTAGAGATAAACAGGGAAATTCCTCCTGAGCTTTACATGGCAGTAGCTGAAATTCTAATTTTTATATACAGAAAAACAAAAGAGTTTGAAAAACAAAAAAAGTAAACAATATTGGTAGAAAGGGGGAACACAAAATGGCACTTACAGTAAGAGAACCTGCAGTCAGCGATATGTTCTACCCGGCAGACCCCGCTGAGCTGTCAAACATGATAAATCAGTTTCTGAAAAATGCAGAACTGTTTCCGTATAAACCTGAAGCAGTTGCTTCTCCCCATGCAGGATACATATATTCAGGACAGACTGCTGCCTACAGCTACAGACAGTTTTTTAATTTAGACAGGAATAGACATTACACCATTTTACTGATAGGACCATCCCATTATGTTCCTTTTGAGGGAATATCATTTGGATATTACGACTACTGGCTTACCCCCATTGGAGAAGTAAAGGTAAACAAAAAAGAGATTGAGCAGTTTGTCCTGAAAAACAAAAATCTTCCCATAACATTGAACACTGTTCCCCACCTGAGGGAGCATTCGCTGGAAGTTCAGGTTCCGTTCCTGCAGGCTGTTTTAGAAGATTTTTCAATAATTCCAGTTATTTACGGTCAGATACATTACACTGTTGTTGAAAAGGTGATTGAAGACATAAAGAGAGATAGGGAAGATGTGATTGTTGTTATCAGCACAGACCTGAGTCATTACTATCCTGACGATGTTGCAAGAAGTATTGATATTAACTGCAATCTTGCTGTTGAGAGGTTAGACCTCTCCTACTTAGACAGGTGTGAAGCCTGCGGCAAAACAGGACTGGCAGCAATAATTGATTATGCGAAACAAAATGGCTGGAAAGGTAAGGTGTTAGATTACAGAACTTCAGGGGATACATCTGGAGATAGAAGCTCTGTTGTTGGTTATGGAAGTTACACATTCTTCAGGGAGCAGTAGATGGAGGATTTAATTATATCTGTTGATGAGATAACAGAAGAAGAAGGGAAAGCTCTCGTAAGATTAGCAAGGAAAGCTATAGAGGAGTATCTGAAGACAGGATTGGAGATAGACCTGAAGGATGTCCCTTACGAAAGCTGGAAGAAAAAGGGTGCTTCTTTTGTAACCCTTGAGGTGTCCCACACCCATCAGCTGAGGGGATGTATAGGCTCTATTATTCCCCACAGACCACTGTATCAGGATGTTATACACAATGCCATAGCAGCAGCAACGTCAGACCCGAGATTTTTGCCTGTTTCTCCAGAAGAACTTGGAAGTATAAAAGTGAAAATATCTGTCCTTTCCTATCCGCAACCTTTAAAATTCAAAGACCCATACGACCTTCTGAGGAAGATAAAACTCTTTGAAGATGGGGTTATCCTGAAATACGGCAATCATCAGGCAACATTTCTTCCAGAAGTATGGCAGCAGCTACCAGAAAAAACTCAGTTTTTGTCCCATCTGTGCCTGAAAGCAGGGCTTCCTGAAGACTGCTGGTTTTCATATCCTGTTGAGATATACATATACAGAACAAAAACCTTTAGTGAGTAAAAGGGGCATAAAGCCCCAGATTATTACCTTCCTAAAACAGTCAGCAGGTCTCTTTTATGCTCCTCTTCCTGAATAAGTATATCTTCCAATATTCTTCTTACTCCGTATTCTCCAAGTTCCTCAGCCTGTCTTATCCTTTCCTTATACCTTTTTATAGCATTTTCCTCACCTTCTAAATCCTGAATAAGCATCTCTTTGCTGTCCATTGAGGTTTTTATCTCTTCAACAGATATGGAAGGGATTCCCCCTAAAAATGCTATCTGCTCAGAGAGAGTTATCGCATGCTGAATCTCCTCATTTGCATGGACGATAAGCTCCTTAATTATTGATTCATACTCTGGACCTGTGATGAGAGATGCATGCTGTATATACTGGATAGCTGCAGCATATTCCCACTCTAAATCTTTGTTCAGCTCCTCAATAAATTTTTCCATCGTAATCATGGCAATACCTCCTTTATTTTTATCCAAGTGTTGTATCCAGATAAAGCATTATGAGCAGTCCTACAAGAAAACCAAAAGTTACAATCCCTTCGTGTCTGTTTTTGTAAACCTGAGGAAACACCTCCCTCACTGTAACATAAATCATTGCTCCTCCTGCAAAGGCCAGTCCAAAAGGAAGCATAAAAGCAAGAATGCTGAATGTAAATCCTCCAAGTATAGTAAAAACAAATTCGGAAAAACCACTGAGAACGCCAATAAAAACAGGTATCCACAGTCTGTCTGTAAGCATAATAAGGGGAAGAGAGACAGCCAGTCCCTCAGGAATATCCTGAATACCAATGGCTATTGCTGTTGCCCACCCCTTCTCAATATCATTTGCCATAGACACGCCTACAGCCATCCCCTCAGGGATGTTGTGTATGATAATCGCTGAAACGATAAGAAAGACTCCTTTAACCTTTTCTTTTTCTATGTTTGACCTGTTAAATTTCAGCACATATTTCTCATGGGGAGTAAATTTCTCTATGAGATATATAACCACAAAGCCCGCAATAATACCAGAAAGAGTGTTGTACACATGTCCCATATGGATAGAAGGGAGGATAAGGGAGGTGAAAGAGGCAACCAACATCACCCCTCCACTGAATGCCATACTAAAGTCTAATCCCCACTCTGGAAGCTTTTTAAAAATAACTGCAATCACAGAGCCTATACTGGTGGCAAAAAGAACGAACAACCCTGCCAGAACAAGGTTGTTCATAACATCTATCTGAAACACTCCAATTCTCCAGTAATGATAACTACTATTAATAATAAATAGTTAAATTCTTTAGCTTTGTCAACAAGAAACAACAGGAACGAAGCTGTTTATTTCAGGGTTATAATACTCAATCTCTCCTTTTTCTATAATGTAATACCAGCCGTGCAGTCTAAGACTTCCTTCTTCAACTCGTCTCCTTACGCCAGGATAGGTAGTAGATTCTCTAACTGCTTTATAATGTTCAGTCTCTCTGTAAGCTCAAAAGTTTTCTACCTTTCTCAGGTATTTTACGTAGAGCCAGTTTTTACATCTTCGTCTATCTCTAACCACTTTTTAACATGTATTATCTCTTCATCATCAGGCAGGTCTTTGTATAAAGTTTCACAGGCACCGCAATGAGAATGTCCACAGATGATAACATCTGGAACTTTTAAGACAGAAACTGCATACTCTACAGCTGCAGCAACACCGTGGAACTCATTATCAGGTTTAAATGGTGGAACCATATTGCCTATATTTCTCACAATGAACAGGTCTCCGATGTCTGCTCCTGTTATCTCCCCAGGATGTATTCTGGAATCAGAGCAGGTAATAAACAGAGCTTTAGGTTTCTGTCCCTTTTCTATAAGCTCCCTGAACTTCTCCTCATACTCCCTGAAACGATACTTTTTAAATTCCTCTACCCCTTTTAGAAAAGGTATATTCCCATGGTTTTCCCCACTATCCTTCTACATTAAACTCCCTTAAAGCCTCATTTAAAGATACTTTTTGTCTGTTGACTCTTTTCTCTTTCCTATGATTAAAGCTACTGGAACACCGTATTCTCCTGCAGGAAACTTTTTGTTCATCACTCCAGGAATAACCACACTTCTTGCAGGAACCCTTCCCCTATACTCAACAGGCTCTTCTCCAGACACATCAATTATCCTTGTTGAGCCTGTTATGACAACACCAGCACCTAAAACAGCCTCTTCTTCTATCACTGCACCTTCCACTATGATGCATCTCGAGCCTATAAAACAGTTATCTTCTATAATAACTGGCCGTGCATTAGGTGGCTCTAAAACGCCTCCTATTCCAACGCCTCCCGATAGATGGACATTTTTCCCTACCTGTGCACATGAGCCAACTGTAGCCCATGTGTCAACAAGGGTTCCAGAACCTACATAGGCACCGATATTAACGTAAGAAGGCATCAGTATAGCACCCTTTTCTATAAATGAGCCGTATCTTGCCGTTGCTGGCGGAACTACCCTCACTCCTGCTTCCTTCCAGTTTTTCTTCAGAGGAATCTTGTCGTAATACTCAAAAGGTCCCACTTCCATCACTTGCATGTCCTGAATTGGAAAATAAAGCAATATTGCCTGCTTTACCCACTCATTTACCACCCATTCTCCGTCCTTTTTCTCTGCAACCCTGATTTTACCCTTATCTAACAAATCAACTGTCTCCCTTACTGCCTCCTGATATCTCTTTTCTTTAAGTAGCTGTCTGTTTTTCCATGCCTGAGATATGAGACTTTTCAACTCTTCCATGCTGACCTCCATATTATTTTATTGCTGTCACTGTGAGAATCTGTAAAAGCATCATCAGTATCACAAAAACAACAGGTGCTAAAAAATTAGTTCCACCTTCTTTTGCTAAATTTTCTATCATCTCTTTTTCATTTTTAGACTGGGACTGGATATAGGATACTTTTTTCTTCACAAAGGTGTAGTAAAGATAATTACCAAATGCTCCAAAACCAATCCAGAGCCACAGCTGTATACCAATGGACAGAAGAGGATTTGAACCAACCGCTGTTAAAGCGCCAATAAGAAATATACCTAAAAGTATGATTGCTCCGTAAAGATACATCTTTCTGTAAAAAACCCACAGCAGTCCTAAAAAAAAAGCAGCCCAGTTCCAGCTGAGGGCACCTCCACTTTCTTCAAACTTTTTAAACTTTTCTATGTAGTAATCTGCATTTTTTCCTATAAATATCCTGTAAACTTCCCATTTATCCATAACATCCTCCAACAAAATTTTAATTGATATTTACAGTTTTTAAAAGTAATATAGTTTCTGAGGCAATAATCAGTGGAGGGATTTAATGGTTAAATATTTTTTAGACCTTTACCTGAAACCTAAAACAACGTGGGAGAAGCTGTCTGAAGAAAACTTTACTATTTCACAGATTTATGCAAAGCTTGTTGTTATCTTTGCCTTTATCCCGGCAGTGAGCCATTTCATAGGGTTTGTAGTATTCAGGGATTATTATGTATCTGCAGTTAAGCAGTTTTTAGAAATGGCAGAAAAAGATAAAGAACAGCCTGCAAGAACAATAGCCTATATGAAAGCTCTGATGCATGAACTTCAGGACAACGATATTGTTCAGGAATTTCTGATAATGGCAGTAACATACGGGTTTGAACTGTTAAAACCTTTAGTTATAGCTATAATTATCCTTTTTCTCTCCCCAGCATTTGGAGGTATAAAGGACCCTGATAAATCCTTTACTGTTTCCGCATTTGCCCTTGTTCCATCGTGGATGGCTGGAGCTTTTTATATAATGAATTCTCCCATCTCTATGTTTATGGTTTTTTAGGAATGTTCTACACATTCTATCTGATATTTATAGGTGCTGAAAAGGTTCTGAAAATTCCTTCAGAAGGTTCTAAGAACTTCCAGTTTATAATTGTTGTTATAATATTATATCTTGTAATAAGCGGTGTAATAGGACAGATAGAAACCCTGATAACATACAGAATTTTAAATGTATAGGAGGCAAAGATGAAGAAGTTATTAACAGGATTTGTTGCTATCTCTGTTTTAGTAGCTGGCTGTCAGAAAAAAAGCTCTGAAAATTTAGAACTTGAGATAAAGAAAGGTTATCTGGTATACAAAAACAACTGTTCCATGTGTCACTGGGAAACAGTTACACCAGAGCAGATAAGGAACATAAGGAAGATGGTTAAAGAGGGAAAAAGACCTCCTTTTTCTGCACCTCCAATGTCTGAAGTATCTGCAAGGGTGAAGAAGTTCTATCCAACTGAGGAAAAATTTGTGGCTTTTGTTAAAGATTACATAACGAATCCTTCAAAGGAAAAAGGTGTATGCCTTCCTATGGCTTATAAAATCTTTGGAGTAATGCCTCCTGTAGGAAGAAATATGTCAGAGGACTCAAAGGAAGCTGTTGCAAAATGGCTTTACTACAGATTTAACATGAGCTGGGAAGAGTTTATGAAAAAATATCCCCATTAAATAAGCTGTTTTACAGCTTCGTATATTTTTATTGTTGCTTTTGATTTGTTCAGAGTATAGAAGTGAAGGCCTTTCACTCCATTTTTTAGCAGGTCTTCACACTGCTTTACAGCGTATTCTATCCCTATTTTTTTAACCTCTTCCGGTTTATCTGCAACAGGCTGAAGTTTCTTTATAAGCTCTGGCGGTATTGTGGCTCCACACATATCTGCAAACTTCTTTATCTGCTTAAAGTTTGTAACTGGCATAATTCCGGGAATTACTGGAATATTAACGCCGGCTTTATGGATTTTTTCCATAAAGCTGTAAAAATACCTGTTGTCAAAAAACATCTGGGTTATTGAAAACTCTGCCCCCGCTTCAACCTTCTTTTTGAAATAAAAAATATCTGTATCTATGTCAGGACTTTCTGGATGTCCTTCCGGATAAGATGCAACACCAATACTAAACCAGTCTCTAAAATGGTTTCTTATAAGTTCAACTAACTCACTGGCATATCTGCATCCGTCTTCAGGGAAAACAAACTCCTCCTGTCCCTGAGGAATATCTCCCTCTGAGAGCGAGTATGTTCTGGACACCTATATTTTTATACTCTGAAAGAATGTCTGTTATCTCTTTCCTTGTATGCCCTATACAGGTCTGGTGTGCCATCACTGTCAGTGAGGTCTGTGTATGGATTTTTTTTACAACTCTTATTGTCCTCTCCCTCGTGGTTCCTCCAGCCCCATAGGTTACAGAAACAAATGTAGGCTTTATATACTCAAGCTCTTTTATTGTCCTGAATAGAGACTCTTCCCCTTCAGGAGTCTTCGGGGGAAAAAACTCAAAAGATATACTTCTTTTAGATTCTTTCAAAAGCTGTCCTATCTTCATAAAAACAGTATAAATCTAAAGGAAAGAAAATGCAAATAATTTGCAAAAAGCCCCAGACGGGGCTACTGTTTAAAAGATAGCAGGAGGTCTTCCCTTAGAGGTTACAAGCCTTTCAACAGGTTCTCCACCTAAAATATGTTTTTCTATAATCTCTGGAACATCTTCAGGTTTTACATTTCCATACCATATTGCATCTGGATACACAACCACAGTAGGTCCCATCATGCATGGCCCAAGACAACCTGTTGGCGTTACAGCCATCTTATCAAACAGATTTTTCATCATCATCTCTTCCTGAAACTTCTGAAAAATCTGGTCTGAACCTTTATCTCCACAGGAAGGCATTCCTGGGGGTTTCCTCTGAAGACACACAAACACATGTCTGAATTCTGCTGACATCAAGCAAACCTCCTGTTTGTTTTTTGAGAAGAAAATATTAACGAGAAAAAAATTTGAAAAAAATGATTTAGATTAGTTTTCACTCTGTAATTTCATCTATGACAGCATCTTTGAAACCAGCCTTTCTTAGCTCTTCCCTTCTCTTTACAGTCTCTTTTTTACTTTCAAACTTTCCACAGTAAACACCGTAAAACTTTTTGTGCTTTCTTACAAAACAGTCTGACAGTTTTCTCCCTTTAATCAGACTTTCTGCTTTACTTTTAGTGCTGTACAGGATAATTCTCACAGAGTAGTATTTATCAGGGGGAACAACTCCGACCTTTTTTAGCTGACTTATTCTTTTCTGGGCAAGTTTTCCAAAATCAGTTCTGTAAGCAGCAGCTTTTTTGTAGTATCTTAATGCTTTTTTGTAATCTTTGTTTAAATCCTGAATAACCCCGAGGAAGTAGTAGGCATAATCCTTAAACCCTTTTTCTAAAGTTAAAATTTTCAGGTATCTTTCAGCTTTTATATAATCCTTTTTTTTCAGGTAGTAAGATGCAAGAAATTTAACCATCTCTGGGGTTTTAAATGTGACAGATTCTATTATCTGTGCTGCTCTGTCTTTATCTCCCAGACTGAAATAAGCAAGCCCTCTGTAATAAAGGACACTGTCTTTATCTTCAGGGTCAAACTTAGACATCTGTTCTGTAAAACTGATAAGGTCTTTATATCTTCCAAGCTTATACAGTGCAATCACTTTGTAAAAGTTGAGATACTTTCTGTCTGGAAGTTTAAGAATCTCACTCCATTTTTTTCCTTTAACATACAGGGAAGCTAAAAGTTTGTAAAACTCTTCCTTTCTATACCCCTTTCAGATAGGGCAGATAAAATTTAACAACTTCAGCCTGTTTTTCTGGTTCATCCTTAAACAGCTTCATCCCGAGGGAAAAATCTCTTTTGCTGTATCTTCTTTTTAATTTTTCATCTTCTATGAGATAAATAGCCTTTAAAAACCCTTTCTCTGTCTTTACTGTTATACAGAGCATGAAACAGTATTTTTATAACCTTTTCTCTGTAAGGGTCATCTAAAGGAGCTTTCTGGATGTATTCTATACACTTTTTCTCCGCCACATTGTAGACTCTGTCCTGATACAGTCCCTGAATGAGCCTCAGCAGTGTATCCCTTTCTTTTTGTGAAAAGCCAAAAGAGAGAGAAACGGTAAGCAGAAAGACTATTATCAAAACCATTTTTATATTATACAACAAAGGGGAGGTTTCCCTCCCAGAAAATCGGCGCAGGAAAAGCCACAAGGGTAAGATGGAACCATAGGCTCTGCGTAAGTTAGTATTAACTTACTAATCTTAGGGAGCACTGTCAATACTATGTTCAGGATTTGAATTTTTAAACAAGTTGATATATCATATAGCTTTATACATTTCTGTCTATACTCCCTGAGTGAGGTGATTAAATGTCTTTCCAGTTTACTGAAGAGCAGATTAAAAGATACAGCAGACATATAATACTGCCAGAAGTTGGAGGTAAAGGACAGCAAAAGCTCCTCCAGTCTAAGGTTCTCGTTATTGGGGCAGGAGGATTGGGCTCTCCATCTCTTTATTATCTTGCTGCTGCAGGTGTTGGAACAATTGGGATAGTGGATTTTGATGTTGTTGACTTTTCAAATCTCCAGAGGCAGATACTCCACAGCACAGAAAGGGTGGGGAAACCAAAGGTTGAATCTGCAAAGATGACTTTAGAGGCTCTAAACCCCGATGTTAAAGTAATAGCCTACAACGAAAGAATCCACAAAGACAATGTGATGGAAATAATAAAAGATTATGACATTATTTTAGATGGCTCAGACAATTTCCCAACCAGGTTTTTAATTAATGATGCATGCTTTTTCCTTGGAAAACCTCTCGTATCTGCTGCAATACTCAGATTTGAAGGTCAGCTCACAACATTCGATTACAGAAACAAGGAAAACTCTCCCTGTTATAGATGCCTCTTCCCTGAACCACCACCTCCGGGACTTGTTCCTTCCTGTCAGGAAGCAGGATTGTTAGGTGTTGTTGGGGGTATTATGGGAACACTGCAGGCAAACGAAGCCCTCAAGCTTATACTGGAAATAGGAGAGCCTCTTGTAGGAAAACTCCTGGTGTTTGATGCATTAACAACAGAGTTTAACATAGTGAAACTGAGAAAGGACAGAAAATGCTCTCTGTGTGGTGAAAAACCTGTAATAAAAGAGCTTATTGAGTATGACCAGGCTTGTGATATACATTTTGATGGAGGAAAAAATGGGCAGAGCTGGGAATATAGATAGAGAGTTAGACCTGAGAGGTAGAAGTTTGCTAATTCCTTTTACTTTGGTGGAAGAGTAAAACTTATAATAGAACAGATGGAGCCGGGACAGATTCTAAAGGTGATTTTAGATTACAAACCATCTGTTGAAAATGTTCCAAAAAGTATGAGAGAAGAAGGACAGGAAGTTTTAGAAGTTAAACAGGTTGGCGAAAATCTCTGGGAAGTAATAGTAAGGAAGGTAAAATGAACCTGTTAATAGTGCTTGCGAGCAATCCATACTCCCATGACTTTAATACTGCTGTAAAATTAGCAACAGCAGCCCTTGAGAGAAACCACAAGACAAAGATATTCTTTATGGGCAACGGGAATCTACTCTATTCTGAGAGAAGAAATCAGAAATCTATCGGAAAAAGGGGCAAAGATTTATTACTGTGCCCACAACGCCCAGCAGAGAAAAAATAAAACCAGAAGAATGGGCAGAAAGTAGCAGTATGTATGGACTGTCAAAACTGATAGCAGAAGCTGACAAAGTAATAATGCTTGATTAGAGGAAAAGATGGCAAGGAAAAAGATAGCTCTGATAATAAAATCCAACCCATAGGTATATAAAGAACATGACGTGATAAGCTTAGCTGGAAATGTTTGAAGCCCTCAGGCAGGCAGTCGGTGTGTCAATGGGACACAGGCTTACTGTAATATTTCTCAAAGAGGGAGTTTATACATTAACAGACTGGAAACCTGAAATGATAGGGATTGATCCGATAGACAAATCAATGGAAGCTTTAGAGATGACTGACGCAAAGATTATAGCAGAAGAAGAAGCCCTGAGGGAAAGGGGAATAAAACTTAAAAACTGGCCTGTAGAGGTTGAAATAAAACCTCAGGAAGATATATCAGAAATTGTAAAAGATGCTGAGGTGGTGCTTACATGGTAAACAACCTGTGGCTTATAAAGAGACCTGCTGACTTTCCGGAAGCAGATATGTTAGACACAGATGACATGATAATCCTTATTCAGGATGCAGTTTTAAGAGTTCCAACAATAGAAAACTGGGCAGCATGCAGGGAAGATGCTCTTGCCAGAAATGTAAAAATTCCAGAGGATAAACTCCTTGAGTATAAAGATATTATAGACATTATAGAAAAGGCAAACAAAGTGATTGTATGGTAATAAAGATTGGTATAACCCTTGGCGACCCTGCTGGAAATCTCCAGAAATACCTACAAAATCCCAGAGAAAACTGCCCGGAAGCCATATACATCATATACGGAAGCACAAATGCAGTAAAAAATAGCAGAGAAGATAACAGGAACTGAATTTGAGTATAGACAGATTAAAAGTCCTGAAGCAGCAGAATACAAAGGTTTTTACCTTGTGAACATTTACGATAAAGAGTTCAAACCGGGAAAACCGGACAGTGAAACAGGAAAGGCCTCTGCACTGTTCCTTGAAAAAGCTACAGACCATATTTTAGGAAAAAAGATAGATGCAATAGTAACCCTTCCTATCTCAAAAAGGCATATTATGGCTTCTGGTTTTAAGTTTCCCGGACATACTGACTATTTAGCCTATAGAGCAGGAATAAAAAACTATCTTATGATGCTGATGTGTGACAGGTTAAAAGTTGCCCTTGCGACGACACACATTCCTCTAAAAGAAGTCTCTGATAGGTTGAAAAAAACAGACATAAAAAAGCAGATAAAACTGCTGATAAAAGAGTTAGAAGAAAGGTTTGGAATAAAAAGCCCAAAAATTGCAGTTTTAGGATTAAACCCCCACTGTGGAGATGGAGGAAATATTGGTAGGGAGGAGGTAGAGTTTTTACAGCCTGCTGTGGATACTCTGAAGAAAGAGGGATTTGATGTTTCTGGCTGTTTATCTCCTGATACTGCATTTGTTGATTACAAAAAATACGATGCCTACTTTGCCATGTATCACGACCAGGGATTGATACCCCTGAAGATGCTCTGTTTTAAAAAGGCCGTTAACATAACCTTAGGTCTGCCTTTTGTCAGAACCTCTCCAGACCACGGAACAGGATTTGACATAGCAGGGAAAAATAAAGCAGACCCTTCATCCTTTGTTGAAGCTGTAAAAGTAGCACACAGAATAAAAAGATTATCAGTCTAAAATCCCGTAGCCCAAGGATGTTTTTGCACCTATTCTGATAGTTTCAAAGGCTTCTTTTATATCTTTTTCTAAATTTCCATCGCAAATATCTATGTTTTTAAAATAAAACAAGAAGTTTTACCCTTTAGATATTGTTATAAAATTTATAGGATTTGGTTGCTGATTATCTGCAGGTAGTTTTTCACCACTGTAATACTCTGGATAGTGGACATTCATAATGTCAGTTTCCAATTTCGGCAGTTTCTCTGGATAAGCATCTAATACTATCAAACTTCCTTTTTTATCCTGACTTCCAGAAATTTCAACGATTTTCTTTATCTTCTCTTCTTCTAAATTTTTAATAAACTCTGTTAAATCTACTTTTATACTTTTTAACTCTTCGTGGGGTAAATCTTCATCTATGTACTTCTTTTTCAATTTTTCCTCATTATCTACTTTATATCCCACTACGTTCAGACAAAACCAGTTAATTATAAAAAATAAAACTTATTCTGTTGCCAAGTAATACTAATACTTTGATTAATTTCTAATAATTTTACGACAGTTTTCTTTTACATATAAAATAATAATTTACCTTCAGCCCACTTATTTTAAGTTCTTCAAGGTTTATATCTTCCATAATGTTCATTATACTTAAAAAAATTTTGCTTTTTTTCGTTTTCAGATTATTATAATTTAAAAACGATTTTGGAGATTAGATGAAGTTCATAAACAGAGAAAGAGAGTTAGAAACTTTAGAAAAGGAATACAGTAAAAAGAGTTCATCATTTGTTGTAATTTACGGAAGAAGAAGAGTTGGCAAAACAACACTTATTGAAAAGTTTATACAAAATAAACCTTCCATTTATTTTTTGGCAGACTTACAGAATGAAAAACTTCAGATTGAAAGATTTAAAACTGTTGTTGCTGAAAGTTTGGATGACAAATTGCTGAAATCTCTTCAGATAGATAACTGGGAAACGATGTTTAACTATATTTTTCAAAAAGAATATAAAGAAAAATTAGTGATAGCCATTGATGAGTTCCAGTATCTTGCGAAGGTTAATAAGGCTATACCTTCTATCTTTCAGTCTGTATGGGATACTGTATTAAAAAATAAAGATGTAATGTTAATACTTTCTGGTTCTTTAATAAGTCTTATGTATAACATAGCACTGAACTATACAAGTCCTCTATACGGAAGAAGAACATCACAGATAAAACTTTCTCCTGTAAACTTTTTTGAGTTCAGGAAATTTTTCAGTATAAAGGATAATGATAAGCTTTTACAGTTTTACAGCATTATAGGTGGGGTTCCTAAATATATAGAGTTTTTTGATGAAAAAAGAGTGTATTTGAAAATATAAAAGAAAACCTCCTTTACAAAAATAGCTTCTTATATGAAGAGCCTAAATTCGTTTTGAAAGATGAAGTTAAAGAGCCTATTACATATTTTTCTGTCCTTCAGGTAATTTCTCAGGGAGAACACAAAATAGGAAAAATAGCATCAAAACTTGGGATAGAAACAAAAAATTTAACCTCTTTCATAGAAAAGCTTATTGAGCTTGAAATAATAGAAAGAAAAGTTCCAATAACAGAAGAAAATCCTGCAAAGAGTAAAAAAGGCCTTTATTTCATAAAAGATAACTTCTTTAATTTCTGGTTCAGGTATGTGTTTCCTTATCAGAGCTATTTAGAAACAGAAAAGTATGATTTTGTCCTTAATAAAATAAAAGAAGAGTTTAATCATTACGTCTCTTTTGTGTTTGAAAAGGTATCAAAAGATTATCTTCTAAATAAAGCAAAACTTCCATTTACTGTCCGGAAAGTCGGTAGATGGTGGGGTAAAAATGTAGAGATAGATGTTTTAGCTTTAGGAGAAAATGAGATTTTATTTGGTGAGTGTAAATACTGGGACAGACCTGTTGGCTTAAATGTTTTAAAAGAACTAAAAGAAAAAGCCCAGCACGTAAACTGGAAAAAAGGGGAAAGAAAAGAGTATTTTGCTATTTTCTCAAGAAAAGGCTTTACAGAAGAACTGCTTGCAAAAGCAGAAAAAGATAAAAATCTATACCTTTTCTCGTTAGATGAGTTTTAATGTTTTTGTTAAAGCGTTTATAATTTCCCCCCTATAAGTTTGCCTTAGATTTTTGGAAAACTCTATCTGGATTATGTTATAGTTATCATCTATTTTTAGTTCTGACAGGGAAGGGTGTCCGTAAAATCTGTATCTGTTGTTTACTTTTATTATAGGATTTAACCCTTCTGATATAAGACTTTCCCTGAAAGCTTTCACAAACTGCTTTCTAACCTGTGGACTGCAAACCCTATCAAAGACTGTTCCTATTTCTATGTCTGCCCCATAGCCGTCTCTCATGCCGTGTACAGTCAGGTGAAGATACGGCTTATCTTTGTGTTTTCTGTTTTCATACAGCTTTTTTATAACTTCAATGTACTCTGTTCTCGCTTCCTGCTGATAAGGTAGGTTATAGTTTATGCTTCTATTCAGGTCTGCTTCAGTCCTTGATATTTTAGATACTATGCAGTTAAAACCATTTTCTGTTGCCACTTTTTCAGCAATTTCGTCAGTATAAAACTCCCTTTCTGGTGGCTGTGAATGGGGAGCATCAACTAAAATGTTGCTGTTGTTGTCTAAAAACTTAACAAAATCTTTTTCCACAAACATTTTTTTACCTCCTGCAATCTTTATAATCTCCAGATTGTATTAAATGCCCATTTTTATACGGATAAAAATAAATCCACGCTTTGATGAGCTTCCCATCTTCTGTTATTACGTCAACAAGTTCCCGTTTATAAAAGGAGGGATGACCTTCTAACTCATCTAATCTCTGCAGTGTTTCATCATCAACTTCGTAAATCTCACCTTTTATCTGTGTTAAAGGCTCTTTTACCACATAAGGAATACTATCTGCATACAGGCTGTATTTTTCTTTCGTTTTTCCATAGCCTAAAAATCTGCTGTTTCCTAAAAAACTGTGGTTCCAGAATCCCTTCCTTAAAGTTCCGTAAACAAAGACAAAATTTTTGTGCATACTGATTACCCCCTTCTTATTTGTTTCAGTAGTTCTTTTATTCTTTCTGGAGTTATCTTTGAAAATCCATAATCTAAAGATTTGTTTTCTTTTACCAGCTCTTCGTAATGAGTGAGCTGTTGGGATATAATCTCATAAAGAGGTCTGAGTCTTTCATCGTTTCCCACATTTTCAGACAGATAGCTGAGAACTCTTCCCTTTGACAGGATTTTTAAAGCCTCAATAACCCCTTCTTCTGCTTCATAACCTGCTCCCCTCAGTCCCCTCGTTGAAGCAAAGTATATTCCGCTGTGCAGAGCATCAGTATAATTTTCTACGGTCATCGCTTCTTCAGGAAATCTCTCTAAAAACAGTGTAAGGATAGATACAGCTATGTATGTAGGAATGTAAACAAAGTCCACTCTTGCATCAGAAGGCATATGAATACCTTCCGGCAGTAAGCTCCAGTATCCATCTACTCTGAAAAATCTGTCTGCTTTTCTCTGACTTTTCACAACAGACTGGACAAATCTTTTAAGCTCATAAAGTGAATAGCTACTACTTGGAATTTCTCCTTTTGCAAAAGCATCTAAAAAGAAATACAGTTCTCTTTGCATGTGTAATGCCTCTTCAACCATACCTTCACGCTCTTCCTTTACACACTTAAACTCTTTTAACATTTTGAAAACCTCCTGAAGATTATTTACAGAATTAATTATAAGGAGGGAGGAGTGGACAAATGTGGACAGTTAATTGATGGAACTTTTAAAAGATTTTAATGATTTTTCGCTGATGTATATACAGAACCTGCTGTTTATTTTAAAATCGCTGATTTGAATTCCGTGATTTTTAGCAATTTTGTTAATCTCTGGATTCTTTTGTAAACTCTGTTTTTAATTGAGTTTTCTTCTTCAGGGCTAATATAGTAGCCTCTTTTATCAATCTCTTTATTTATCTCTTTTTCTGTCAGATGTTCCATTTTACAATCCCTTAAGGCCATACACAGCACAATCTCAAATGCGTTCTTTTTTCTAACAGTAACAGACCTGCCTTTTATAAATATCTTTTCCTTTTCATAATCTACAAACAGGTCGTAATTCTCTTTCAGACTTTTATAATCAATTTCTAATTCACTTTTTAGCTCTATGTTTTCATTAGTTATCAGGCATACTGTCTTTTTCTGCTTTTCCTTTTCTAATAGCTGGTATAAATTCTCAAGCATCTGGAGCTCTGCTTCTGAGAGATTACCTTTTTCTGCCTCAACTTTTAGCTGGTTAAATATCTCTTCTGCTCTCTCAATTTCTCCTCTGTTTATGTGTATAAGTCCAAGATAGTAATAAACTCTATTTCTCACTTCTGAATCTATCAGTTCCTTAAACAATCTCTCTGCTTTTCTGTATTCTTTCTTATATTCAAAAAGTAAAACTGCCTTTCTATACTGAAGGTTAATCCATTTTGATTCTCCCAGGCTGTCCCGAATAATCTCTTTTATATCTGGATTCTTATTAAGATAGCTATCTATTCTCTCAATGAATCTCCATGCTTTTTCGAAGCTTACTTTCCTTATTTTCAGGTCTTCAACTTCTTTGAGGGCGTAATCTATGTATTCAGGTAGCTTTTCCACTATCTCACCAAGGTTTTCCGTTTCGTTTTCAAACAGTTTGTTTAGCTGTATTTCTAAATCTTTCAGGTTGCTGGGTTTCATTTTAGCCTCTATGTAATATGAAAACTTGTAAAACTTTCGTTTTTAAATTATATAAAGCATTTTTATTTGCTTTCTAACATTTTTGTATTTGGAAAAATCCATTCTATACGAGAGTCTTTTGATGTTTGTCTATTCCATCTAAATCTAAAAGTAGTTTTAGTTTGAGACCCCAACTCCCTAACAACTTCGTGAGAACACGAATCATACCTAATAAATCAAATGTAGGTGATAAAAAACACATAATAAATAATCAAAACTTCTATCTATGTTTTGTAAATCAAACAGAAGTGTTTTGACTAAGATTTTTAGCACAAGTTACAGATTTTTATCTTATATGTTTTTCCCTGAGCATCTTTTGCATCATGTAATTTTGAAGATGAATAGAGACAATTTCAAGCCCCAATATCTTTGCAGATAACCATACAGCATAATCTCCCTGTTAAATTTCTTTCAGTACGCAAAATTCCCAATTTGGTTAAACCTCGCCTTTGCACTAACATAACAATTAATAAAATATTGTGCTAATTCTGCTTCTTCTCGATCAGAATTGCTTATATAATCAAGCCAGTTATTTGAAATAAAATCCATGAGCAATTCCTCCTACTTAGTAACTATTCAATTTCTACCCGAACAAAAAACTATTCTCAAAGTTATCGCTCTTCTTTTATTCTATCCAGCCTTTCTCTTTTAAATATTCAAGTATAAAGTCTTCAAGTTTATGAGTGGGTTTTTCCTTCTTTTTCCACCTCTTGTACGAACAATTTCCATAATACAGGATTAAAATGTTGTTGTGAATTTCTTTGTTTTCCCTCGTAATAAATCTTCTTTTTTATATCGCTTTTTATTCAAGGTTTATTCCTTGATATCCAAATTTTTTTAATTTTATCACTTGAAGTTCTTATTTTATACACGTATAATTATACGTGTAGGAAGTTTTGAAATTAACTTCCATTATGTTATACTAGTTGAAAATTAGAGGTTGGAGATTAATGAGTTACTTGTTTCCTGCGGTTCGTGGTATTCAAGCTAATAAAGAATATTATACTGTGATGTGCCAATTAAAGTTAATCCCAGAAATATTTAAGGAAATAAATCTTCCAATTATTCCTCCTAAACTAAGAGCTCAGAGAATTTTGAATAAAGTAGGGTTCCAGCAATAAGAAAGGTATATCTTAGAAAACCCCGATTCCTATGTTTTGCTGCATCTACAACTTGGTTTCTGTTGATGGTGAAGTCGAGTTTATTCCTATTAACGAAGATGATTATCAATTAGGATACCTAAAAATTTCCAAAGACGCTAAATTCGTACTATTAACGATGGTCAGCATAGAATAGAAGCTATAAAACAAGCTATTGAAGAAAATCCCTTACTAGTATATGAAACTATATCAATGGTTATTTTTGTGGATTTGGGGTTAGAACGGAGTCAACAGATTTTTACAGACTTAAACAGATTCTCGGTAAAACCAACACCTTCAATAAGCATACTTTATGATTATAGGGATCAAATAGCAGAACTTTCTAGATTTTTGGCAGAAAATGTTTATTATTTCAAAGATTTGGTTGAATATGAAAAGAGTTCAATTTCGAACAGATCAAGTAAGCTTTTTACCCTAAGTAGTATATACTACTCTACTAAAAGCACTTTTAAACAAAAGAGAAAACAGCTTCCATAACAGATGAAGGAAAGAAAATTTAGCTTCTATTTTGGGAAGAAGTAGGAAATGACGCTTCGAATGGAAAAAGTAAAGAAGGTGAATTATCTGCTTATAAGGCAGAGAGAAATTTATTACTACTCATGGTCTTTCTTCTTAATGCAATAGCAATAGTAGGTCGAAAATTAATTGATAAGGAGATCCAAATAGACGAGGGATTACGTATTCTAGAGAACATAAATCCGGGATCGTTCAAATCCAGAATGGGAAGGTATCGCTCTGAATAATGGACGTTTATCCAAGGCTTATATAAATATCCAAAAAACCGCAGAACATATATACAATAAAATATTTGAGGCCATTAAATATGAGAGACCAGAATTAATAAATAAACCATCAAAATTCGGAGGAAAAAGTTTAGGGGAGTTATACAAAGAAATACAAGAAATTTATTTTTCCAATAATTATTATCCATGGATCATTGGTTACAGTGGTGGTAAAGGGTTCAACAGCTACACCCAGTTAGTTTGGGAAGCTTTAAGAAAAGTACCAAGAATAAAACTAAAAACAAACCTATTTATGTTTTATCATCAGATACACTTGTGGAAATTCCCAAGGTGGTTAATTATGTAGATGCAGTTGCCTTGAACTTATAAACAAATCTGCCAAAGAAAAAGGTATGCCTATATGTGCAGTAAAAGTAACACCAGAAATCTCAGACAGGTTCTGGGCCTAAACCTCATAGGAAGAAGAGGATATCCTGCTCCAACAAATGAATTTAGGTGGTGCACTGATAGACTCAAAATAGATCCTACAAATAAATTTGTTATAGAAACTGCTAGTAAATATGGAGAAGTCATTGTCGTATTAGGAGTTAGGAAAGCAGGAAGAGAGGTAATAAACAGGGAAAAAGAACCATCAAAAGGAACACAAAATAGAAAACTTTAGGATTATCTTGGCACTACCACAACTCTCCCAGGGGCTTTCATTTATACACCGATTAGAAGACTGGACAGTAGATGAAGTATGGTCCTACTTAATAAACTATGAGTCTCCGCTTTGGGAGGCAACAATAGAAAACTTTTTGGGATGCATAGAACAGGCAAATGCTGGGGAGAATGTCCGGCTATTATTGAGCTAAAAAGAAGCTGTTCTGAATCTCAGAGCTGCGGAAATAGTAGATTTGGCCATGTTGGGTTTGTACTGTTGTAAAAAATGACAAAATCTTTAAAGTGCTTTAATAGAAAGTGGAGGGTCATGGCTAAAACCTTTACAGGAATTTAGAGAACTACTTGTAGAAACACAAGATCCAGAAAAAAAACATATTTATAGAGACTATAAAAGAAGAGACGGGAATATATACTACTTTTAAGACACAGAGAAAAAGAGGGGGTAAAAGAAACTCTGGAAGAGGACCCTTATAAGTTTAAATATAGAAAACTATTCTTAGAAAAACTTTCGTCAGCAAGAAAAAAGAATACGAGAAGGGACTGAATATAACATAAACCTTCACCATCTCAAGACATTGAACTTATTGGAAATTCAAAGGATATGGAAGTTAGAATAGCCGAGATTGGGAAAAACAGCGTTACATAAATTCTATGAGAAAAGTTTATGGAAAATCTTTAAACAGGCCTAAAAGAAGACATTGGTATTTTTTCTGCAGAAGACAGAGCCTTAACAGAAAGAAAATTGCAAAAAGAGAAGAAGATATAAGACCCCAAACTCGGCTCATGAAAAACTTTTGAATACTTATCAATACAACATGGAAATTTATCTAGAAAATCTTCTTTGTTAAAAAAACTTAGAAAAGTTTTAAAATCGAAGAATGGAGAAAACAGAAGAGAAATTCTCAACGAGGTAAACAAATGATATTTTCCAGTTTAAAAACTTAATAATATAGGATTATACAAGGGAAAATTTTTTAGATTTATACCCTGGGAATGATAAAAATATCATTCTGTTTGGTGGAAAAAATGGAGCTGGGAAAACAACTATTTAGAGATCAATAAAACTATGTTTATATGGAAATACTTATTTATGGATTCACAAAGAATGAATATCAAAACTTTATAAAAAAGACTATTCATAGAGGAGAAAATTCCGGTTTATATAGAATTAGAGTTTATATATTTTACAGAATCTTCAGAGGAAAGATATAAAGTTTTAAGAAAATTTAATATATCAAAGAAATTAAAAAGAAGAGTTTGTTTTGTATAAAAATGGGAAAATACTAAAGATCACTAGGAATACTGGCAGGATTTTATTTCTGATATTATTCCGCCAGGTTTGGTTAATTTTTTTCTTTTTGGTGGAGAGAAAATAGAAAAATTAGCAGATGACCTTACAGAAACAGAGCTTATAGATGATGTAAAAAATCTTATTGGAGTTTCTCTTATTGATGACTTATATGCCAGTTTAGGGGTAATCGAAAAAAATATCTAAGGA
>JAUZSJ010000062.1 GCA_030949555.1 Persephonella sp.
TTTTAACAGAAATAGCTCCTTTTAGTTCCTCATCTTCTGATATAAAAACCTTTCCATAAACTCCTTCTTTTTCCAAGAAATTTTTTATAGCATCTAATATTGGTTTATTTCTATCAATAGTTTTCATTTTTTAGCACCTCTTTCATGATAATTTTAATATACATATCCACAGTAGCTATATCCATTAATATACCTATGTCTATATAATAATCAACTTTATTTCTCATATTACGAAGTTCATTGTATAATCTCCCATAAACCTCCCCATAATTAACAGCAACATAAGCTCCAACTGCAGGTGTGTTTATTTATAGGAACATCTTTTAAACCCTTTTCCTTGTAGTATTCTCTGGCTAACTTTTTTCATCTGAGTATAGGATACTTTTAAATCCTCTGTGAAGTAATAAAAGTTCCAAAAATACAGCCTCATAAGCTCTTGATATAGCTGTTCTGCCTAAATACTCTTTTAATTCTTTGTGTTTTGTTTGCTTTAAAGAGCTTCTGATTATTTTTGCTACATCTAAATATCTATTCCTCAATATCCTCTCCTTCCTCAGACTTTAAATATTTAATTACATCATCAATTAAATCTTTTCCTATTTTCTCTATTTCAGCGTTTAAATCAATGTTGAACTGATTGAGCAGATTAATTAAATCATCTGCAGAGCTTACACTAAACTGTCCCATGTACTGACTGAACATATCAATCTCTGCTGGGGCAAACATATAATCAACTGCAACGGCTATATTTTCAAAATCTTTATTTTCTAATCCCTGTTTTATAACGTAAAGTTTTTGCAGAACATTGTTTATCTGGTTTTCAACTATTTTCATAATCATCTCATCTTCTCCTTTGTTTGTTTGCTCCTCTGGTATTTTTTCGGGCTTAGTTTGATGTTGTAGGTTTTTGCTCGTTTACTGGTGGAAGTTGTTTCGTGTTTTGAGGATTTTTAACAACAGCTGGAGTTATCATCTGTGGTCTTGCAACTATTGAGTTAACTACATCTAAAGTTTTCTTTAAAAGCTCTGGGTCTGATAATACAGTTTCAATTATGTTTCCTTCAGATATTCCAAGTTCTTTTGCAATTACTTTGTGAAGATTATCCTTGCTGTAATCTATTGAAAATGTGACCCATAAGCTCTTTTATTCCTGTTTTTTCTTTTGATGATGTGAGAAATACAGGAACATTTTTAGGAAGATTTAAAACTTTTTTTATTGTTTTTACTGCTCTTGCTTTTTCACTCTGGTTTAGTTTGTCAGCTTTTGTGGCTACTACAACATATGGAATACCGAGGCTTTCGAGCCACTGCTTCATCATAATATCTAACTTTGTTGGCTGGTGTCTGCTGTCAACAAGCATAATAACTAAAGATAAGTTTTCTCTGGTCTGGAAGTAGGTTTCAATCATCTTTTTCCATCTTTCCCTTTCTGCTTTTGAAACTTTCGCATAACCATAGCCAGGAAGGTCAACAAAGTATATTCTGTCGTTCAACAGGAAAAAGTTTATAAGGCGGGTTTTTCCCGGAGATGCAGAAACTTTTGCTATATTCCTTTTGAATATAGCATTTATAAGGGAGGACTTCCCTACATTAGACCTGCCTACTATGGCAATTTCTGGAAAGTGGGGGGGAGGATAATCTTTTGGGATTACTGCACTTTTTATAAATTTTACTGTTTTTACTGATGCCATACTTAGCTTGCTTTTTCGTATATCAGGATAGGCTGTTTCTTTTTGAGAACAACGTCTTTATCTATTACTACTTTTTTGACTCCTTTTGCCTGAGGGATTTCATACATAACGTCAAGCATTATTTCTTCTACAATAGCCCTCAGGCCTCTTGCTCCGGTTTTCTTTCTATAGCTTCCCTTGCTATTTCTCTTATTGCTTCTTCTGTAAATTCAAGCTCAACACCATCCATTGCAAGTAGCTTTTTATACTGTTTTATAAGGGCATTCTTTGGCTCTGTAAGAACTCTGACTAAAGTATCTTCGTCAAGCTCATCTAATGTAGCAATTACAGGTATTCTTCCTATAAATTCTGGAATAAGTCCGAATTTTATCAAATCTTCGACTCTGACCTTTGACAGGATGTTTCCCTCTTCTTCCTCTTTAGACCTTATTTCAGCAGCAAATCCTATGGATTTTTTCCCTATTCTCTGTTTTATGATGTCTTCTAAACCTACAAATGCACCTCCTAAAATGAACAGTATGTTTGAAGTGTCAAGCTGGATAAACTCCTGATGAGGATGTTTTCTTCCTCCCTGAGGAGGGAGATTTGCTATTGTTCCTTCCAATATTTTCAGTAATGCCTGCTGAACTCCTTCTCCTGAAACATCTCTGGTTATTGATGGGTTTTCACCGGATTTTTTCGCTATCTTGTCTATCTCATCAATATAGACTATACCTTTCTGGGCTCTTTCTATGTCGTAGTCTGCCGCCTGCAGAAGTCTTACCAATATGCTTTCAACGTCTTCTCCAACGTATCCTGCCTCTGTTATGTTTGTTGCATCTGCTATGGCAAATGGGACATTCAGTATTCTTGCAAGTGTCCTTGCAAGAAGTGTTTTACCTGAGCCTGTAGGACCAATGAGCAAAATGTTGCTCTTTTCTAATTCTACATCTTCATCAGTGTATTTTTTGGGATGGAATATTCTTTTGTAGTGATTGTAAACAGCCACAGACAGAATCTTCTTTGCCCTTTCCTGTCCTATCACATATTCGTCTAACTTTTTCTTGATTTCTGTAGGGGTGGGGAGTTCTTTGAGTTCTTCCTGTGGAACATTTTCCAACTCTTCTCTGAGCAGAACATTACACTGGGTTATACAGTCGTCGCATATAAATATATTGTCAGGTCCTGCTATTAAAACTTTTACTTCTTCCTGGGATTTTCCACAGAAAGAGCATCTGTTTATGTTTTCCATTTTACTGCCTTCTCTCTATTACTTTGTCTATAAGTCCATACTCTTTTGCTTCATATGCAGACATAAAGTAATCTCTTTCTGTATCTTTTTCAATTTTCTTGACACTCTGTCCTGTGTGTTTCGCAAGGTATTCATTCAACATCTTTTTCAGTCTGAGTATCTCTTTTGCATGTATCTCTATGTCAGTTGCCTGTCCCTGAAATCCACCGAGGGGCTGGTGAATCATTATTCTGGCACTTGGGAGAGCATATCTTTTGCCCTTTGTTCCTGCTGACAGGAGAAATGCTCCCATAGAAGCTGCCTGTCCCATACATATTGTAACAACGTCAGGTTTGATATAGTTCATTGTGTCGTATATGGCAAGGCCTGATGTTACAACACCACCGGGAGAGTTTATATACATATATATATCTTTATCTGGGTCTTCAGATTCTAAAAACAGCAGTTGTGCAATAACAAGGTTTGCTATATGGTCGTCAATGGGAAATCCAAGCAGTATAATCCGGTCTTTTAAAAGTCTTGAGTATATGTCGTAAGCCCTTTCCCCCCTTGGTGTCTGCTCTATTACTATGGGGACTAACTGGCTTACAATTCTATCTAAATCATTTTTGCTCATCTACTGTTCCTCCTTCTTTTCTTCTGCTTTTTCCTCTCTTTTTTCTTCTTTCTCCTGCTCTTTCTTTACTTTTTCTTCATACTCTTCTTTTGTCAGCTCTGTAATATTAGCCTTTTCTCTAATAAAATCAAGCACCTTTTTTTTTTCAGTAGAGCATAAATAATGTTGTTTATCAGACCCTGCTCTTCAAGAGTTTTCCTGAGCTGCTGGGGTGTTGTGTTGTAAAGTTTTGCCATTTCTTCAATCTCTTTGTTTACCTCTTCTTCTTCTACTTTTATATTTTCTTTTTCTGCAATCCTGTTTATCACGAACATAACTCTGACATTCTTTATTGCTGTATCTTCCAGTCCCTGAGCGGCCGCAGCCAACATCTCTCTGTTAGGCTTGATTCCATAGTTTTCAAGCTGTTTTGCGTAGTCCTGAACTAAGTATTCCAACTCTGCTTTTACAAGTGATGTTGGAACTTCAAACTCATACTGTGAAGCTAATTTGTCTATTATTTTCTGGTTGAGCTCCTGTTCTTTAGCTACTTTTATCTGGTTCTGTATCTGCTGTTTTATCTTTTCTTTAGCTTCTTCAATATTTTCACCTAATCCTACTTTCTTTACAAACTCATCATTAAACTTCGGTAGTTTTTTCTTTTTGACTTCTAATATTTTTACTGTAACTGTTGCCTTTCCAAATTCCTCTCCTTTCTCGTTATACAGGGATACATTTTCAACGGTAATTTCATCACCTGCTTTTTTTCCTTTTATCTGTTCTTCTATTTCTGGTCTGAGCTGTCCTGTTCCTACAACAACCTCAAACTCATCTTCCTCCTCTTCTCCTGTGTTTGCTTTTATGTGGTAATGGATTTTTATCATGTCCTCTTCTTCTATTTTTTTGTCTGCAGGCTCCCACTCTGCATGTTCCTCAAGGAGTCTGTCTATGTAGTTCTGGATGTCTTCCTCAGTTATTTCATGTTTTATTGTTTCTATCTCTAAGCCTTCGTAAGGTTGGAGCTCAAATTCTGGTGCTACTTCAAAAGCCACCTTAAACTTCAGCTGGTCTCCCTGAAGTTCTATATCTCCAAATGTTATATCTGTGGAAACAGGCTGTAATTTCTGTTCTTCTAATATCTTCTGCAGTCTTTCTCCAATAAACTTTCTTGCAACTTCTTCTTTTACTGTTGATTTGTATCTTGCTTTTATTACTGATGCAGGAACATGTCCTTTCCTGAATCCTGGAATATTAACATTTTTTTGGAGCTCTTTTATTACACTATTTACAAGGTTTTTGATTTCTTCTCCCTGCTCCTCAATTGTTAAAGTTCTGACAAGACCTTTCTCTTCAACAGTAACTCCCATCTGTCACTCCTTTTTTAGGTTTTTTAAAAATACAAACCTTTATTATATCAAAGAACCGCATACATTTTATGATTATTGATGGTATTGTTGCAGATTTTGTATAATTTTTAATCTCTGCCTGCATTTTCCTAAAAATAACTTCAGGAGGTGATGCAGGTATGGAGCTATGGGTAAGCATTGGTGGGGAGAAAAAGAAGTATCAAGGCTCCTTTAAAAAGGTGATGGAAGAGCTGTTTAATGAGGTAAAGGTAGAGAAGTAAAACTGTTTTCAGTTCACGCACCTAAAAAGAGATGAGAAGGTTTAGAGGGAGCTGAGAAAAGCAGAAAAGACCTGATTGAAACAGCAAGGAGAATAGCCCTGTGGTTCTACACAAGAGACCTGAGAAAGGCAAGAAGATGTATCAAAGATTACAGGAAAAAGACAGACCCTGTTTCTATTTCTAAGGTTGAAAGAGCTAAGAAAATCAGTGAAGAGATTAAACCAAAGATTGAAGCCCTCAGCTGAGGGCTTTTGATTCTATAAATTTTGATATTTTTCAAAGCTGTCAACTAATATTTTTCTCTGTGCTGGGAATTCTTCAAACAGTTTAAGCTGTTTTTTATTTAACTCTCTTTCATATTTTACTTCAATAAGAGTTCTGTCATCTGTCAGAAAATCAAGCTCTATACTATCTTGCAACACATAACATGGATTTTTATTTTTTATCTTTAAAAAAACTAAGTTCTCAAAAACTGCTCCTAAATCTCTAAATCCTGTAATCATATTCTTTATTCCAACATCTGAAGCATATATTTTTTTGGGAGATTTCAGCCTTTCATTTGGTTTTCCACATCTTTCTATTGCATAAATAATATATGTATCCAGAAAATATTCAAAAAATCTCTTTGCTGTGTCAACACTTATACCTAATATTTTTGATATTTTATTTAGACTTATCTGTTTTCCTGCTCTTTCCATCAGTAAAAAGAAAAATTCTTTTACAGCAGTTTTTTCTTTTATATTGTGCATAGCTATTATGTCTTTATAAAGAATGTCGTCAATAAGTTGTTTTACGTACTCTAAATTTTCTGTTAAAACATACTCTGGGATTCCTCCAATTTTCATATAATCCTCAAAATAGGCTTTTAATAAATGCTTGTCAGCCTTTTTAACTTTTACTCTTTTAAAAGCTTAAAAATTCGTCAAAATCCAGAGGCAAAATTTCTGTACTTTTTCTCTCCCTATTTAAAAGGTCTTTTTATCTTTTAGAACTGATGCTGAAGATGAAGAGAAGCAAATATTTTGCGTTATAAAGGTCATACAGTTTTTAGCTGAACTTTGAAAATCTTTTTGTATGTAATCTCATCTAAAAACAGATATATCTTTTCTGAAAATGTTCTATCTTCTGAGACAAATACTCTTCTACAATGTCTAATATACTTAGAATTTTCCAGTTTATAAAAGTTCAAAGATATAAAAATATATGGTTTGGGATACATTTTTTTCGTTTATCAGTTTGTTTATAAGTATTTTCATTATTGATGTTTTACCAATGCGGCGAAGTCCTGTGATTATCTCAACAGATGCGTTGTTAACAGATAACAGTAAAGGTATCGTGTATTTAGGTCTATCAATGAAATCTGTTTTAAATTCTCCTTCCCACCATGGATTAAATCTATAAAAAATTTCTTCCAACTTGTATACCCTTCTGTTGTGGATTTACTTATTAATATATGATGCCATCGTATAAAAAGCAACTGTTTTATACGATACTATCGTATAATTCGAAGATTAACTTAATCTGCCTTGCGATTAAAATTGAAATTTTTCGGCATTAACTTTTTTGTGGCTTGAAACAAGTGCGAGCGGAGGGAGTTGAACCCTCACGGCCTTGCAGGCGGCTGACGAGCGATCCCAACAAGTCCTGCGCGTCTAGCCAGTTCCGCCACGCTCGCAGATTGTAAGTGCGGGTGGTGGGAGTTGAACCCACACGGCCTTGCGGCCACAGGATAGTCATCTCGGAGGAGGAGGGTTCAGTCTCCCATTCCAGATCATAACCACACAAAGCCATGTGCTCCTCCTCACCTGTTTCACCCTAAAATGTCTGTCGAAAAATTTCAATTTTTATCTGAGGCAGACAACCCAATCTTCGAATTATACAGTATCGTATAAAGCAGTTGCTCTACATCGACCATGTGTAAATCCACAACAGAAGAACCTGAGATGGAAGAACACATATGGGTGTCCCATGGTGGAAAGGAAATTTAAAACGGAACTCATTGACGATACTGCATTATCTGGCAACTCGCCGCATTAACATCAATAATGAAAATAATCAAGCATTCAAACATGTATCGCAAGCCCATATATTTTTATATCTTTGAACTTATGAAGCTGGAAAACAGTATGATAACATTAGCCAGAAAATTATTCTTTTCAGAAGGTATCATTTTCAGGCTGAGATTACATACAAAAAGATTTTCAGTTCATCAAACCTATTGTGACATAACACAAAAAATATTTGTTTCTTTGTCTTCAGCATCAGTTCTAAAGAACAAAAATTTTGCCCTTTGGCTGAGGAGGAAAAATTACAGGGCGCCTCTGGGTGACGAGCCCTGCAAAAAATTTGAACTGCGTATTAAACACTATTTTAACAGTTATGTATGAAAATTGGAGAATCCCAGGCTGAAAATTTAGAGCACATCTTTAACTTATTGTTTGGCATTGTAAAAATATACTGTACAAAATATAGGAAATTTTTCTTTGCAAGCTAAGACAAGTCTATAAAATATCAAAATATTAGGTGACACAGCAAAAATTTTAATTTTCTGGATACGCTGCTATTATTTATGCAATAGAAAAGATGAGGAAAACTAAATAATGTCTTGTATGCTCAGGTGTTGGAATGAGCAGATTACAGGATTTAGGATTTAGGCAGTTTAAGATAAAAATAAAAATCAACCATGTGTTGCAGATATTGTAAACATTTTCTGACAGATGACGAAACTCTGTGAAAGTAAATGAAGAGTTAAATAAAAAACAGCTTACTTACATTCAACACGAAAAATGTGGATTGACACTTTGCATCAGAGGCCACAGTTTAATATCTTCCAGCCACCTTGCTCAACTGCCAACAGAGGCTGAGACTGTCTTTTTCACTGCAATCTGGTGCATCTTCTTGCCTTTCTCCAGGTATAGGCTGAAACTTCCTTGTTTCAATCGGCCTCTGCCTCTCAGCCCTGCAAACCTTCTCATCTCTTTAGGCCACGTGGCTGCAGCACTCTACCACTGCCGTCACGCCCAGCCCATCACCTCCAAAAAGCCCT
>JAUZSJ010000063.1 GCA_030949555.1 Persephonella sp.
TGAATCTCAATTGTTCTCTGAAGAGTCTCTGTATCTGCAACAAAGACCTCAACCTGCAGCCCTGTTCTTCTCTGGACGATATCTATAGCATTCAGGTCAAAAGGGTTTGACATTGCAAGAAGAACCTTCTCCCCTTCTATCTGAAATGGAAGAATCTGGAACTGCTTTGCCATATTTTTGTCTACAAGTCTGAGAGCTTCCCTTGATGGGGGGTACTGGGAAAGATCTATGTAAGGTTTTCCAGACTGATGGGCAATAGCTTCAGCTACTTCCCTCGGGGAAACAAATGAAAGTTCCTGAAGTATCTGACCAAATAATCCTCCTCTTACCTTCTGGACTTCAAGGGCTACCTGTATCTGTTCTTCAGTTATGTAGCCCAGCTCCTTAAGGAGCTGGCCTATAGGTTTACGCTGCATTACTGTTACATTCTAAAGCATAAGGTATAAGTGTCTGCATGATTGTAAGTTGTAGCAGTTGTATTTCCCTGAATAGAACCTGCGTTGGGAATTCCATCGTCATTCATTCTATCTACTATCTCAGCAACATCTCCCGGTATGTTTGTAAAACATATGTTGTGTCCAGAAAGATTATACATAGCATAGCCAATGAAGATTACACCAGCATACGGATTTGTTGGATGGTTGCCTCCTGAACCGGTTATTATGCCAGCACATCTCATGTGTCTCCAGTAGCGTCCTGTGGTGGCGGTATCTTCATCGTCCATTCTACCATCACCGTCACCATTGCTACCTGCACAACTACCAAACCGCGTAGTTGCATTTGGGTCGTCTCCGGGAAGACTTCCGTATCTTTCCTGGTAGGTGTATATGGCAGCAACAATACTTTTGTAATCGTTAACTATTCTTTTAATTTTAGCATTTGCTATTATTTCCTGACCTTTCAGGATAGCCCCTAAAATAATCCCGATAATAACTAATACTATGGCCAGTTCAACAAGCGTGAAACCTCTTTCTGCTTTTCTCATCTTCTCCTCCTTTTAATATTTATTTGTTTATTCCGATATAATTATTATCGGAACTTATTAATTTTTTTACAAGATTAACAGGCTTGTTCAGGTTATTAAGAGGCAGAATGAATTTATGATGAAAGTCTATTCGGTTGAATCAGGAAAAAAGATAAGAAAAGGAATCACCATCAGGAAAAAAGGAGAAATTGCTGAGTTTATATCCTTTGACAGAAAGTCAAGTAGAGTTTATATTTCTGCGTTTTACCCAGACCTTATCTTTTCTAATGTTGTTCTCCCTCCTATCACTGACAGTGAAACCTTTGCCTTTCTTCTGAAAAATAGATTAACAGGTCTTTTAGAGGAGGGAAAAAATTATTCCTTTATACTGTTTGAAAAGAAAATATATCAGAGGGAGAGATTTCTTATGATGTTTATGCTGTTCCTGAAGATGTTTTCTTTGATGCTTTAAAGCAGAACAATCTCTCCATAAGTGAGATAGACTTATTTACTGTTGATGCCTTTTCTCTTATACCTTTTTCCTTCAAAGAGAAACCAGGAAAAACAGTGTTCCACTTCTATGGAGACGAAGAAAAGATTCTTATGGTTGTTTCCAGAGACTATATCCCGGTTTATGTCAGGGTAGTTTCAGCCCCTGATTTTGTAGAAAAAGATACCCTTTCTAACACATATTACGAAAACTTTAACATGACATACATGTTTGTGTATCAGAACAGAAAAATTAATGTAGAGGAAGTTCTTGTTTCTGGAAAAGCATACTTTTTAAAAGATTTTATATCACTGGTAGAAAGTCTTACAGGGAAAACTGTATCTGTGCCAAAAATAGAGAATTACATATCAGGAATTTCTGAGGAAGATTTTCACGACTATTTAATCCCTATAGGAGCAGCTTTCCTTGAGGATAGGTTTAACTTTATTCCGTTAAGCGTAAAAAAGGAAAAAGTGTTCAACTCTGTATTGAACATAGTGATTTTCATTTTTATAGCTGTCCTGTCTGTATTAACAGCCGTAAACATCAATCTGTTCATAGAGCTGAAAAAAGAAGAATCTAAGATTAATAGTCTTTCAGCCCTTGTTAGTAATGAGGCGAAAACTATAGAGCAGCTTGTTAACAAAAAAGGAAATCAACTACTACTCAAAGATTTTTAGAAATCTTGAAGAAAGCAGAAGATTTAATCCTCTAAGATACTTTTACGATTTGAGGGATATATTTTTACTTCTTAATGAGAAGAGTATTCAGTTTAGCAACAGGGAAATGACTGTAGTTTCAGAGGAAAGCTTCAGCTCAATACAGGACATGGTCTTATTCAAAAACAGATTAGATGAAATCGTAAGAAAAAAAGAGGGTTTCAACATAAATAATGAGTGTGCAGGAAGACCATCAAAATCTTAAACTTACAGTTACACTAAGGATACAGAGGAAAAGTGATGATTAATAAAAAGTATGTAGTATATCTGTCTTTAACTATAATTTCTGTTTTAATGCTTGAAATTTATACATCTTTTTCTGAGCTCAAATCGGAATATAAAAGATAAAAAGTTTCAACTGCAAACAGCACTATCCAGACTTGAAAAGGAAAAGGAAGATATCCTCAGGCTTAAAGAAAAAGTTAGAAAGCTCAAAATCAGACCAATAAGCAGGGAAGAAGCACTGAACAGAATCCTTGAGAGTACAGAATACTTTGTCAGAATATACGATGCGAAGATTACACAATCTCTGTCAGAAAAAGGTGGTATATACGTCATAACAGTTTCTTTTGATTACTATCCTGAAAGTTCGAAGGACCTTATACATTTTCTTTCTGAGCTAAACAATATAAAATCTCCACAGATAGTTATTGATAAATTTCGTCTGGACAATCTTAAAGAAGGAACAAAAACGTACTTTGAGATTACTTTAAAACAGCCTTTTGAAGGTCAGGGATGAAGGGATTAAGGATACTCGGGAGTAAGGAGATTGTATATCTGTCGTTTCCAATTGTTTTTGGGGTGTTATTTTACTTCCTGACGGCGGATTTTGTTAAGAGTATGATATCAGGAAACTGGAAACTATCCGAGTTATTATCAGGTTGAATCCTTTAAATTTCCCATTAATGCTTATGATAAAACTTTAGATTTGTCAGAGGTTGAGGGCATTATTACTGTAGAGCCTTACAGGGCAGAAATAGAAACAAAAACTGCTCAGGAAATGGAAAAACCTCCCCAGTACACGATAAGTTTTATCTACATAGGAAAGGGCAGGTATGTGATAATAAACGGAAAACTGCTAAAGGAAGGAGAAAATATATCAAAAAACGAAAAGATTATAAAAATATACAGAGATGGAGTTTTACTAAAAGGTAAGTGGGGTGAGCGATGGATAAGATTTTTAAGGTGATTGTAATATTTACTTTGATTTACTTTGCAGGTTGTACATATCAACCCCAGCAAAATCCATACATTCCTGAAAAAAAGTCAGTTGAAAAGCTGGAGAAATATAGACCTGTCAAGAAAAATCGTGATACACCACCACCTCCACTTATTGTAAAACCTGTAATTGAAGAGATCTCTCCCTCAAGGGAGAATTTTTCAGTTTCAGTGCAGATAATGCACCTTTAAAAACTGTTCTGTATGCTTTTGCTAAGGATACAGGGTTTAATCTGATTATATCACCTGATGTTGACTCAAACATCCCTATTACAGCAAATTTTAACAACACACCAGCACAAACAGCACTGGAAATAATAACTGATATAGCTGGTGTATGGTATGAAATTAAAGACAATGTGATTTTTATAAAGGCAGCAAAAACTAAGATTTTTCACCTTCCATATGTCCACACAAATTCCCAGTATAAGGTAAATTTAGGTGGTGATGTTTTAGGTAGTGGTGCAACCGGAACATCAGGAGGGATTGGTGCAACTGGAGTTGCAGGTGGAGCAGGAAGTAGTGGAGGAACTTCTTACTCTGCTGCAAACATAAAAGGTGAGTTTTCTTTAAAATACGAAAGTCCTGAAGAGATAAACAACTTTTTTGATAGATTAGAAGAGAGTGTTGCCAATATTCTCGGAATTCCATTTACAGGTGGAGGGGCTGCTCCTGTTTTAACAGGAAGCACAGCAGGTAAAAAATACTTAACAGTTATACGCTGAACAGATTTACAGGAACATTGATTGTCACAGCGACAAGAAACAAAATGAAAAAAATTGAAAAGTTGCTTGAAAGCATAAAAAAAGAGATAAAAAAACAGGTAATAATAGAGGCAAAAATAGTAGAGGTTACCCTGAGTAAAGAGTTTAAATACGGTATAGACTGGAACCTCCTTATGAAAAATTTCCTCGGAACAGGTGGCTCTGTCAGAGTAGTTCAAAATCTCAGGCTGGGTTCCGGTTATGGTCAGGTATTTATTACCGGTGCAGACTTTCAGTCTATAATGGATATTCTTGAGAGAACAGGGAAGATAGAAACCCTTTCCAATCCAAGGATTAGAGTAATCAATGGACAGACAGCATTGATATCCTCAGGATTGATAATTCCTTTCTGGGAAAAGTATGTCAGTACTGTGACAGGAACAGCAGCTACTCAACAGGTTTACTACACCCGGAGTAATGTTCTTGATGGTGTTATGTTAGGAGTAACTCCATACATAGAAAACGGAGAGATTATGATGAATATTGTTCCTGTGTCAACAAAGATTGAGGATATACGCCAGCTTGTTGATAACAATCAGGTGGTAGCAGAAGCTCCGGTTCTGAATGTAAGAAGCTGGAACAATTGTAAAGGTGCACGATGGAGATCTGATTATAATAGGTGGTCTTATTGGAACAGAAAAGAAGAAAGTTGTCAGTAAGGTTCCTGGTCTGGGGGATATTCCAGGGCTTGGAATTCTGTTTAGAAGGGAAGAGATTTTAAAGCAAAAAAAGGAACTGATAATATTTTTGAGGCCTCATATAATAACCGTTGATTAGGTAAAAAGATGAGCCTGATTATTGATTCTCTGAAAAAACTTAAAAAAGGTTCTACCAGCAAGTCTATACCTCCAGGTCTGAAATCGAAAGATGAAAATTTATCAGTAAAAAGGGTGTTTATACTTGGCGTTATTATAGCTTTTTTAGGCTTTTCCTTTGCGGTTTTAAAAATTTTTGAAAGTAGATTTACTGCTGCTAAAAACAGTTATAATTTGCCTGTTAGAGGAGAGGATTTAAAAGAATCATCTGTTCCTCAAAAATCTCACAAAAGGTTGTACGAAAGTATCACTACTGATGTAAAACCCACAAAAACAGATAAACCTCAGAAAGTACCTGAAAAACAGGAAGAAAGCAGGAGACAACAATCCATGGAAAGTATAGTGAGAAAGTATAAAGAGCATAAAAAAGATAGTATTACAGATACAAAAAAAATGTATGTTCTGTACATTACTCTGGCAAATAAGTATCTAAAAAGTGGAAACTATACAGAAAGCCTGAAGTTTTACCAGAAAGCTTACAGTATAAAACCTGAGGAAAGAATATTAACAAACATAATAATATTAAAAATAGGGCTGGGAAGCAGTAAGATAGAGGAGATAGAAAAAATAAAAGACACAGAAAATCTGTACAAAATAGCGCTGTTTGCCATAAACAGAAACAGGTTCTATCTGGTTGAGAAGGTTGTAAAGAAAAGATTGTTAACAGATAGTTCAGGAACGCTACATTATCTTTTAGGAATACTTTATGAAAAGATGGTCAGCTTGAAGATGCAGAAAAAGAGTATGAAAAAGCCTTCAGCATAAATCAGACAGACCCTTATATATCCTATGCTTACGGAAGAATATTAGAAATAAACAAAAAGTACCTTCTCTCACGGAAAATTTATGAACATACGCTAAAAATTATTAAAGACAGGGATTATGCTTTGAAAAAGATAATTTACAAAAGGTTAGAGATGCTTGGAGGAAGTTATGAATAAGAGAGGGTTTACTCTGGTGGAGCTTGCAATGGTTCTTGTGGTAGTAGGGCTCATTGCAGGAATTGGGATAACTGCCCTTGGAATATTGATAAAAAGAGCCAAAGTAAGTGCTGCAAAAGAGATTGTTAATGCAGACGTTGAGGCAGTCCCTGGTTACACATTCTCAGCAGGAAAGTTCCTGACATTTCCACTTTTGGTACCATTGTGAGAAACAGAAAAGACCCTTTTGGAAAAGATGTTGTTTACATATATGATGAAGGACTGACAGATTATTGTGGAAGGCTAAAAACAAACATAACTATCCAGATATGTTCAGATGCCACATGCTCTACACCTGCTCAGACCATATCAGATATTGCTTTTATTGTGCTTAGTGGAGGAGTCAACTACAACAACCAGACAGCGGGCAGTGGTGGAATAAGCTCTCCAACGACTATCAGAGTTTATCAGTATGGAATTAAGGTTGATGGATACAGTGGTGACATGAACAGAACTGAAGAGTATGACGATATTGTCAAGTGGGTTACACTGTCAGAGCTTCACAACAACAGTAAATGTAAACCCCTGTTTATAGACCCAAATCAGACCTTGCCTGATGCGGAGGAAGATACCCCCTACAGGGCAAAAATAGAGATCTCTGGAGGTGTTCCCCCATACCAGTTTGGAACATGGAACGGTACATCCTGTGATACTGCTTCTCTGTGGAGTGGTTATGGACTGTCTTTAACATCTGATGGTTACATAACAGGAACAGTCAATTATGATACAGATTCAAATAGGGGCTCTATAACAGGATGTGAAGGAAGTATAACAGTATCTAACATATGTGTAAAAGACAGCACTGGAGACGAATATTCAGTAAGTAATAACCTGAACATAAAGGTTTTCCCCAACAGGTAAAGATATTAACTGAAACTCTTCCTCCCGCGTATGAGGGCAGTGATTATAACCTGACCTTCTTCGTTATGGGGGGTGGGGATAGTTACAGCTGGAACTTCTCAGGGAGTCTTCCAGACAACCTGATATTTTCTAACGGTCAGATTTCAGGAACAGTTCAGTCTGACACTGGATGTAGCAATCCTCCCCCCTATAGCTTTACTGTTCAGGCAACGTCCTGTGGAATGACAGCTTTTAAAGGTTATGTTTTAACAGTTATAGACCCAGACTGCAGTTCTGCTGGGTCTGGCTCAGGTTCTGGAGGCAGCTGTTCTTCCATAAGAGTGTATAATACTGGAGATGAAAGATATTACCGTCAAGGTCTTACCCTTCTTTCATGGTGTGTTGCAACAGGAAGTTGCAACCCCTTTATCTCGACTCCTGTTCCGAGTGGTCAATGTATCTTTATATATAGGGATTTTAGATGTAGAAGGTTGGAATCAGTACCACGATTTGATACACTTATGAACTATGACACAAACAATAACTGTGAGGTGAATTACAACGAGGGGAGATTATATGATAGGTAGGGCTATAGTAACTGCTGTCCTCATAGTAACTGTATCCGGAGTATGCAGTGAAGATTTAGGATATCAGATATACAAAAACAGTTGTGCCCAGTGTCATGGAGAAAAACAACAGAGATGACAGACAATCTTTCCCTTAAAGCTCCTCCTATAGATGCTTTAACGAGGCAGATAAAGTACCATTACAGAAAAAAGGATAAATTTATAGAGTATCTTGTTGATTTCTTATCTCAGCCAGATGCTGAAAAATCTGTGTGTAAACCCTGCATAAAAAGGTGGGGGTTGATGCCACATGTAGATATACCTGATGAAGAAAAACAGTCTGTTGCCCTCTGGATGTTTAAAAATTTCAGATGATTACCTGCCGTACAGTCCCATCAGATAACCTTTATCTATAATTTTACCTGTCATTACCAACTCAACCTCCTGTCTTGAAGCACCAGATGGAAGCTCCAGAGATGGGACGTAAAGGGCAAAGACCCTGAAAAAATACCTGTGAAGTTTTCCAAATGGAGGACATGGACCCCCATAACCAATTCTTCCGAAATCGTTTATTCCCTGTTTTATCCCATCAACCTCAGGTAGCTGAGGGAAATCTTCAGGCAGTTCATTTGTCCCAGCAGGTATATCATAAGCTATCCAGTGTGTAAACACACCCATTGGAGCATCCGGGTCATCCATTATAAGAACAAAACTCTGGGTTTCTTGAGGATAACCTGACCAGCTAACTGGCGGAGATATATCTGAACCATCACAGGTGTAAATTTTAGGAATTGTTTCTCCATACTGTATAATAGGACTTTTAACTATCATCGCAACATCCTCATAATTATTCAGTTAATATATTTAAGCTAATGACTGTGATAAACTAAATCAATCCTTTCTCAAAAATGTTTAACGGCACTTTTACCTATTTTGTCTTTGATAACACCTTCTGTTGCCCATTTTTTAAGGATATTCTCCATTTCTTCTTCTGTTAGAGATGGTTTTTTATACATACCTTTTTCTTCCCTCTGTCTCTGGGCTTCATACAGAATTACACCTGTTGCCACTGAAACGTTTAGACTCTGTGCCATCCCATACATAGGTATAACAATCTTCTGGTCTGCAAACTGGAGAACCTCTTCACTGACTCCTCTGAGCTCATGTCCAACAACAATAACAGTAGGTTTTGTGTAATCTATATTCCTGAAATGAACACTATCTTTTGACAGTGAAGTGGCAACAATCTGAAATCCTTCTCTCTTTTTGACAGAAAAAACTCTTTTATTTTTTTATCAGAGATTTTATGATGGATAACCCATTTATGGGAGCCCATTGTAATCTCTTCGTTTATTATATCCTCCTCCCCAGAGTATCTGTAATAAAGATAGAGAACTCCAACAGCATCAGAAGTTCTCAATATTGCTGAGAAGTTATGGGGATTTGTCACATTATCTGAAAAAACCTGCAGGTCTTTCTGCCTTTTTCTCAAAATCTTTCTTATCTTTTCTGCCCTTTTTTCTGTTATAAACATTTTTAACTCCTCAGTTTTTGGTTTTATAATTATAGTTAAATCTGTCAGGAGGATGTTATGAACGAAACAACTGAACTTATTTTAACTATTGTTGTGTTTGGTCTTATGTTTGGGATAATAATCTGGCTTATGATTTACTGGAGCAAAAATAATACCGTTGTTGATGAAAGGGACAAGAAGTACTATCAGAAAAAGGAAAAGGAAAAGTCAGATGAGATAAATCACACATAATCAGATGTATATGAAATAAAATATACAAAAAAATGAGGTTAAAATGCTGATAATGGAAAGAGATATTCAGATTTATATTTTTAAAGGTCATCCTGATAAGATTAAGACACAGGTAGCTCCAGTTTTCGAGATTGACAACTCAGAATCATATATGGAGATTCCTTTTGAGTTTTATCTTGACCTGCCAGAAGAGGAAAAGGCATTTGTTGAAGGATTTAACAAGTATATTGATGGAGATATAAAAGGTTCAAGAAGGGAGCTTGCAAAAAGTGCATCAAAGATACCTGAAGCAAGATATATGTTTGCTCTTGTAAATATAGTCCTTGGAAAAAAAAGGGAGGCTCAGTTTCTTCTTGCAGATTTCAAACCGGACTGGAAAAGGTTTATCCAGACGTGGAGGGTTCCAGTTCTTGTCGTTCCTTTCTCTTCAGGGGATAAAGCTCTTTACATCTCTGTTGATGAGAAAGGGCTTCAGGCGATTGCATATCTTCTTGAAGGGAAAAAACCAGAAGAGATAGCCTTTTTACTTGGACTTTAAGATGAAAGAGCTAATTAGAGAGCTATCTCCCTATCTCCTTACAAAATTGATGTCAGAAGGTGGAGATTACGGTGAGATTTTTTACGAAAGAACATTTTCTACCTTTCTGAAGATAGAAGGTGAAAGGATTGAAAAGGCTGCGGAAGGATACGATGAAGGAGTAGGTATAAGGCTTATAAAAGAACGGAAAAACTTATTATGGTTACACAAATAATATATCAAAAGAGTCCCTTGAGGAAGTAGTAAAGGGAATTGTTTCCTCATCAGAAGAAGGAAAAATAAAGGTTGGCATTATACACCTGAAAGGTTTTCCTAAGGTTTTGATTGACCCTGAAGATTACTTTCCTGTTAGAAAAAAAGAAATTCTCCTGAAAGCAGAGGATACTGTCAGGAGTTTTGACAGCAGGATAGTTCAGTCAGGTGTTACATTGAAAGACAGCAAAAGGGATATACTGATAGTAAACAGTTTAGGAGAGATAGCTGAGGATACTCAGGTCAGAACAGCAATTTATGTGGAAGCAGTTGCTTCACAAAATGGAAGTCTGTACAGGGGATACGAATCATTTGGAAAAAGTGTAGGATACGAACTGTTTGAAACTGGAGATATTGACGTTGTAAGTTATGTCTCAGAAAAGGCAGCTCACAGAGCAGTAACAGGTCTTTCAGCAAAACCCTCTCCGGCAGGGAGTATGCCTGTTATTATCTCTTCAGATGCAGGAGGAACAATGATTCACGAGGCGGTAGGACATGGCCTTGAAGCTGACCTTGCAGAAAGAGGATTATCAGTGTATTCAAATAAAGCTGGAGAAAAAGTTGCTTCGGAGCTTATAACAGTTATAGATGACGGAACAATCAAAGGAAAAATGGGAAGTTACAGTGTAGATGATGAGGGGGTTCCTTCTCAAAAAACAGTCCTTATAGAAAATGGCTACCTGAAAAACTTTATGTATGACAGATTAACTGCAATGGAGAAGGGGAAAAAACCAACAGGAAACGGCAGGAGGGAAAGCTACCGCCACATTCCCATAGTAAGGATGAGGAATACATTTATAGCTCCCGGAAAGGACAATCCCCATGATTTCATCAGGGATGTCAAAAAGGGTCTTTTTGTTGTAAAAATGGGGGGCGGTCAGGTCAACACAGTTAATGGTAATTTTATGTTTGAAGTAGTAGAAGGGTATATGATAGAGGAAGGGAAAATTTCCTATCCTGTTAAAGGTGCATCCCTTCTGGGTAATGGTCCTGATGTGCTGAAAAATATAGAAGGTGTAGGATACGACATTGGCTGGTCTGTCGGAACATGCGGCAAAAATGGACAGGGAGTTCCTGTTGCAGATGCCCAGCCTACAATAATGGTAAAATCCATGGTAGTTGGAGGACAGATTTGAAAAATAGAGCTGTTTTTTTAGATAGAGATGGAGTAATCAACAAAGATTATGGTTTTGTTCACAGGATTGAAAACTTTCACATATATCCAGAGGTTTTTCCTGCACTAAAGAAACTACAGGAGGCAGGGTTTAAACTGCTTATTGTTACAAACCAGTCCGGAATTGCTGTAGGTTATTACACAGAAGAGGATTTTAAAATACTGACGGACTATATGCTTTCTGTCTTCAGAAGAGAAGGAATAAAGATTGATAAAGTTTACTACTGTCCCCATCATCCTGAAGGAATTGTTCCACAGCTTTCGATAAAATGTAACTGTAGAAAACCAGAAAGTGGAATGATAAAACAGGGTATAGAGGAGTTTAATATTGACCCCTCCATGTCTTTTCTTATTGGAGACAAGGAAAACGATATAAAGGCTGCTCATAAAGAAGGAATAAAAGCAGCTCTCGTTAAAACTGGACAGGGAATGAAGTATGTTGAAAAGACAGAGGCAGATTTTGTAGGTGAGAATATACTTGATGTTGTGGATAACTTCATACTAAAAAGCGTCTCTGTCTAAATATCCCTTTTATCTTCCACAATCTCAACAAAATTTCCATCAGGGTCTGTAAGGAAAAAGTATAATATACCTGTTCTGCCTTTTTTTATTTCTGTTCTGTGACTTATCAGACCTTTCCTTATCAGCTTTTCTTTTGCTTTGTGGATATTTTCAACCCTGAATGCTATATGTCTGTATCCTGAAAATTTAAGGTCTTCCCACAGAGGACGTCTTTCAGGAGGAATACAGTCTCTAAAGGAGAAAAGTTCAATGATAAATGAACTGTTTTTCAGGTGCAGTATGTGTAAACTTTTATCTTCCGATATGTACTGTGAAACCTTTTTGAAGCCGAAATGTGCATAAAATTCTTCAGACTTTTTTATATCAGAAACAGACAGAGCAATGTGGTGAACTACAAAATCCATACTTTCTCCTCTGGATTGAAAATTATCCAGATAAAATAGATAATTATTTTTATGGATAGAGAAATTTTATCAGAATTAGACCAGTTTCTGAATCAGGTTGTTCTTGGAACACCTCTTTACAAATGGGCTCTGGCTCTTTTCATATTTATACTATTTTTACTGCTTAGAAAGATTTTCACTAAAATTATAGTAAACGGTATAAAAACTATTGTTTCAAGAACAAAAACAACTATTGATGACAAAATCCTCAGTATGATTGAGAGTCCTTTAAGGTTTCTGTTTGTTGTTATAGGTTTATGGATAGTTTTAGATATCCTGAGAATTCAGGCTGATATTGCTCAGCACATTGTAAGGTCTCTTTTTATAGTACTTATTTTCTGGATTTTCTATAATGGCGTAAATGTCTTTAGTTCTGATATTTATAAGTTTGCTGAGAAATTTGGGAAAGAGCTTGCCAGAGAAGTTGGTTCTTTTTTGATAAAGTCTGTAAAAGTTTTTGTGGTTATTCTCGCTGTCCTTGCTGTTCTCCAGGAATGGGGTATAAATGTTACAGCCCTGATAGCTTCCCTTGGAATAGGTGGTCTTGCTATTGCTCTTGCAGCTAAAGATACAGCATCAAATCTCTTTGGAGGTCTGACAATCCTTGCAGATAAATCTCTGAAGATAGGCGAATGGGTAAAGGTAGGTTCTGTTGAGGGAATAGTTGAAGACCTTGGTATGAGAACAACAAAGATAAGAACATTTGAAAAATCCCTCATAACTGTTCCCAATCAGTATATAGCAAACAATCCTATAGAAAACTTCTCTCGGAGAGATGTAAGAAGGATTAAGATGACTATAGGACTCGTCTACAACACGCCACCGGATACTGTTAGAAATATAGTAAAAGAAATAAAACAGATGCTTCAGGAACATCCAGGAGTGGCAAAAGACCAGACACTTCTTGTGTTTTTTGATAAATTTTCTGACAGTTCTTTAGATATATTCATCTATACATTTACAAACACTGCAAACTGGATTGAGTACATGGCTATAAAAGAAGATATAAATCTGAAGATTATGGATATTGTCGAGAAAAACGGCTCTTCTTTTGCTTTCCCGAGTCAATCTATATATATTGAGAAGTTTCCTGGAAAAATTCCAGTTAACTGAACATCTTCTTCAGTTTTAAAAACGGGTTTTCATCTGTATATATAGTCTGAACAGGAATTCTTTTTAAGACAGAAAACTGTCTTAGTTTTTCATCTATCTCTTTCAGTCTTTTGATGTAATGTTTTACCATAGGTTTAACGAGATATGGTATTTTCTCTTTTTTGTCAAAGCTAAGAAGCTGAAAACCTGTATATCTATCAGGATTTTCTTCCAGTCTTTCCCTTATCTTAATCACAGCCAGTTTATGTCTGTGAGCAATCTCCATCAGTTCCAGATTATAGAAAAAATCACCTATAAGAATAACTAAAGACCTTTTATGTCTCAGAAGGTATCTGTGAAAGTCTTCTGTTTTCAATCTTTTTTTCCTCAGTTTCATATCTGCTATAAAGTCGGTAACTTCATCTATAAGGGATATGCCGTTTCTGTGGGGAAAGTACCTTTCTAAACCTTCTGAAAATATGTATGTGTGTAGTCTGTCCTTCTGATAAAGTGCTGAATAGCCGATAACAGAATAAACCTCTAACAGTTTTTCTACCTTTCTGCCAAATAAGAAGTTCTGGTCTATAAATACAGCAATTATGATGTTATGGCCTTTTACCTCCTCCCTTTCAACCACATAGGGCTTTCTCTCCTTTGCTGTTATTATCCAGTTAATTCTCTTTACATTATCTCCGTATGTGTACTCTCTTATATTTTTAAGGTCGTCTTCCTCCCCAAATTTCAGTGTTTTGTGCTGACCTTCAAAAAAACTGAGAACTTTCTGTTTTATTTTCAGTCTAATAATTCTTGATTTTTCCATTATTTTCTCCTAAGGCACAGGAACATTTTCCACAATCATATCAACAATGTCGTCAGTGGTGATACCTTCTGCTTCCGCATGAAAGGAGACGATGAATCTGTGTCTGAAAACGTCCTTTATATGAAGAAGTATATCAGAAGGTGATACATAATCCTTTCCTTTTATAAGTGCTACAGCCTTTGATACCTTGTACAGGTTTATAGTTGCCCGTGGGCTTAGTCCCAGCCTTATGTAATGGGGTGGTATTCCATATTTTTCTGGATTTCTTGTTGCCATAGTTAGATTGACCATGTACTCCTCCACTTCTCTATCCACATGAATATGTTTAAGAGCTTCTTTTAACTGCTGTAGCTCTTCTCTGCCAGCAACAGTCTGAGGCTCAGGTGGTTTTTCTGTATTTTCATTTGATATTCCCTCCTGTGCTGTTACCAGCTTCAGTATCTGGTACTCCTCTTTTTCATCTGGATATTCAACAACGACTTTCATCAAAAATCTGTCTAACTGTGCTTCTGGCAGATTGTAAACACCTTCTTCTTCTATTGGATTCAGGGTTGCCATCACCAGAAAAGGCTCCTCTAATTTGAATGTATCTTCTCCTATTGTTACCTGTCTCTCCTGCATGGCTTCAAGGAGAGCTGACTGAACCTTTGCTGGAGCTCTGTTTATCTCATCTGCAAGAAGCAGATTTGTAAATATAGGACCTTTTTTTACTCTGAACTCGTCTTTCTCTATTATGTAAATTTCCCCTCCTAATATATCTGATGGTATAAGGTCTGGTGTGAACTGAATTCTTTTAAATTCAAGGTTTAAAACTTTTCCTAAAGTTTTTACTGCTGTTGTTTTTGCAACTCCCGGAACTCCTTCAAGGAGTATGTGCCCCTTCTGTAATAAGGCCAATAAGAAGAGCATCAATCATCTTTTCTTGACCTACAATTGCTTTTTTTTATCTCCTGTTTAATTCTGTTTACAACCTCCATAATGCCTCCTTTACCATGGATTTTTTTCTCCCACCTGTGCAGGTGATGTTTTAGATACAGGACTTTCTTTTTCCTTTATTTTTACAACAGTTTTCCTGTCTTCTTTCTTTTTTTCCGTGCCCAGCACAAAATTTGTAAACAGGTATAGTTTTTTTATTCTTTTTTCTTCAGGAAAGAGTGAAACAAGCTCTTCTGCTATCTCTCTGGCATGTTTAAAATTTTTCTGGGCCAGATAACAGAGAGCAGTTGTGTATTTTACCTTTTTTAAAATAGAGGGATTTTCTGTTTTTATCTCTTTTAAGATGCTGAGAGCTCTGTTATACATACCTGCTCTATAGTACAAAAGAGCAGCATTATACATATTTTCTGGGGTCCTATCCTCAAAAAATTCTTGGGCAGACTTCTGATAGTTACCTGTTATGTAGTAGAACAGTCCTGCAAGTTCTCCTGCATAAACCGGGGGATTCATAAGTATTAGTATTAAGATTGTAAACAGAAGTTTCCTTATCATGTATCCTGAAAGTATAACAAACAGAGAAAGGCCGGCAATGAATGGAGACAGGTCTGTTCTTAATGAAACTTTTAAGAGAACTGTTTTTGTTTTTTCTGATACAGTGCTTATATACTGGTAGATGTTTTTTATGTCTGTATCGTTCTGAGTTGGTTTAACAAAAATACCTGAAGTCTTTGCAATATTTACCATTTCTGTGTTAAGTTTTGACAGTGCCATGTGGCCGGGAACCTTTCCTCCTTCTATTGTTGCCACTCCATAAAACACAACCTTAATCCCTGATTGTTTTATAAGCTCTCTGACTTTTCCTAAATCTTCATCACTTCCATCTGAAAAAAGAACGACAACCCTCTCTTTTCCTGTAAGTGCAGAGTTTGCTGTACTAAAGGCTGAAAGTATGTCTGTGCTTCCTGAAGGTTTCAGTTTTAATCTTTTCAAAACACTCAAAGTTTTTTCTGTTTTTTCGTAGGGTAAAGTGAGTATTTCAGGTCTGTCTGCAAATATTAACAGTCCTACCTTTTCATCTTTCAGCTTCTCTACAAGTTCTACAGCTTTTCTTAGGGCAAATCTTAACCTGTCTGGTCTGTAGTCTTTTACTCCCATAGAAAGGGAGTGGTCTATCATTATCATGACTTCTGTGTCTTTTCTGTAAAATGTCTGCTCTCCTCTGTTTAAGACAGGACGGGAAAGAGAAAAAACTGTCATCACAACAACCATAAAAACGATAGCTACTTCAAGTTTCCTTATCACTTCCTGTCTTAACAAGGAAAGCGCCTATAAGAAAAACAGGAATAAAAAGCCACAAATACTCTTTATTTAGCAGTTCTAACATGTTGCACCTTTATTACCTTTCTTTTTACTGCTATCATATAAAATAAGAAGGCTATACCTGTTAAAATGTTTATAAGTGTAAGCATCTGCCAGTGTTGGGGGAATTTTTCTGTGAAAAACTGGATGAAAGATGTTATTAAAAGTAGCATGACAAGGCAGAGAGCAAACTCTGAATACCTGTTTAACAGATAGTATAATCTTGCTACTGTTTTTTTCTTTCTGGGTAGGTTTTCTGTTTTTTCCTTTATTATCTCCCACTTCATCTCTTCAAACATTCTTAAAATTTTCTGTGGGGTATATACTTTTCCTTCTGACTTTATATATAGGAGCTTTCCTCTTATCTCTTTTATTTCTGATTTGAAAAGTAGCTTTTCTGTTCTACTTAGATAACTACTCATTTTTTTCTCAGGAAAAAATCTATACAGCTTTTTAAAATCATTAAGACTTTCTATTTTAAGAGCAGTAATTTCTCTTACTGATGGACTTACACTGGTCTGGAAAATTCTTTTTAAGGCTGTCAGAATCAGGAAAAAAATCAATGCTGTAAATCCTATTATGTAGTGTTTATAAACAAATGCTTCTCTTAGTATCTTTTCATAAAAAGATGTTTTCTCAAAAAATTCCGGATGTAAGCGTTTAAAATTTTCTATCTTTAGTTTTATCTTTTCTTCTTCTGACATAGGTTTAACTTGTTTTTTTCCTTCTTTTTCTACTGGTAAAATCCTTATAGTTTCTGTTTTTATCTCTCTTAGTTTTTCCTGATAAGGGTCAAAAAATTTAAATGTTACAGGAAGAACTTCCACTTCATCCAGATAACTGATTTTAAACTTCTGGATAGATTCAACATATCCCATACTATGTTTTGTGCTCCGCTGCACTTTTTTGGAAGTGCCGTTTTTTACAATCAAACGGTAGTCAGGAAGATAGGGAAAGCCTTTTCCACTAATCTTTACTGTCAGCGTTGCCAGTCCTTTTTCTCCCTTGAGATATATTTTTATGTCAAAAATTTCCCACATAAGGGGTGTTATATGGGATTTCATAGATATAAACAGGCTGTTTTTTTCTAAAAGAACTTTTTCAGACATCATGTTTATAAGCTCTTCTGACAACAGATTTTTCAATTCTTCTGTCTCAAACCATAACCTAAAAGAGAACTGATTTATACCTTTTTTGTAATAAATTACATTTTTTATGACTATCTTTTTCCCTCATGATGTATTTTCCTTTCCTGACGGTACAGTAATACATTATTTCCTGCAGGTTTTAATCTCAGATTTTTAAAAGGATTTCTTTTTTCAGGCCTGTTCTGTTGTCTTTTATAAGCAGGTCAAAACGGATGAAAACAGGTTCTTTCTCGTAAAGAGGTGTTTTGGCAGGATAAACAGGTAGAACCTCTATCTTAAACAATCTATAATCAATCTGGTAACCATAAGCATATACAACCACAAGCAAAACTACAGCACTAATTCTACGAAGCAACTTTTTTTCCTTCCTTTATAAATGTATAAACATACCTGAGCAGAATAATAAGTCCTGTTATCAATGCCCCTATTTTGAAAGGTAAATCTTCAGGACTTTTGATAGGATAACTGTATTCCTGAATAAATGAAGGTTCCAGTCTATTTATTTCCTCAAAGATAGACTGTAAAGCTTTTCTGTAATCCCCTTTTACAAAAAATGCTTTTCCTCCTGACGAACTTGCAATTCTTTCAAGATTGAAGGAATATATACCACTGCTTATTCCTACAGCATATATTTTTGCCTTTGTGAATCTGCTCTTGTTTATAACATCTTCAATAGTGTTTTTACTGTTTATGTCTCCTCCATCTGAAAGCAGTATGATAATTTTGTTTTTAAGAGACTGGTTAAACATATCAAGGGCATCTACAAGGGCATCATACATAGAGGTTCCCCCAACATCAACCATGGCAGGATGAATTCGTGGAATGAGAGAAAGGATTTTTCTCCTGTCTGTAGTAAGGGGAACAAGTCTGAATGGTATGTTGTCAAAAACAACAATACCTATCCTGTCCTCGATATCCCTTTTCAGCACAAAATCTGTGAGTACATTTTTTGCAATCTTTAACTTTTCTTTCTCTTTCATTGAATTACTAACATCAATACATATGATAATGTTGTAAACTTTCTTTTCGGAAAACAGTTTTTCTTCCCTGTAGGGATACATGCTGGAAATAGTAAGAAAGATTATAAGTATAATGAGAAGGATAGGAATAAATCTGTTTAAATACTTTATCCTCCTGCCAAAGAGGTGTATATGGGGAAATTCCACCACTCTTCTGCTTTTATATGTGTAAGAACACAGAACCACACATATTATGGTAAAAATACCAAGTATTAGAAAGTAAAAGTATTTAAACTCTGGCATTTTTTAGTTTTACATACTCCACGAATTTTTTTATAAGTTCCTCTGTTTCTTTATCAAAATTAGAAACCTCCTTTCTGTATTTATGTTTTTCAAGTCTTTCCAGTAACTCTGTATTGTAAGGTGTTTCGTATCTATGAATAAGATATGTTATTGTGTATGCTGTCTTTTTGGGATTTCTGAAATCTATCTTTATCTTTTCTCCTCTTTCTGTTATGGAGAGTTTCAGATTTTTATATGGAACTTTTTTACCGACAGAAGGGTTAATGCTGAAAAAAGAATAAAAACTACTATAAAGATAACATAACCTGCAATATCTATTTCCAGAGGGTAGAGTCTCAAAAAGCTGCAGCATATTTTTCTCCATACAAAAAATTTAGTTTAAAAACTGCTTTAACAGCAATGACAGACATCAAATGTGAGGATGTTCATGTTTCCGAATCAAGATAAACTGATTAGAATTATAAAAAAAGGAGATAATGATGCCTGTCGTAGAAAATGATAAGAAGATAAGAGAGATTTTAAAAAGCAGAGAAATGCTAGCTGTTGTTGGAATATCATCAGACCCATCAAGGCCCTCTTACTTTGTTTCTGAAGTTTTGAAAAGATTTGGCTTCAGGCTTTATTTTGTTAATCCAAAGTATGCCGGTCAGGAGATTCTGGGAGAAAAAGTTTACAGAACTCTGTCAGAAATTCCTGACGATATAGATATTGTTGATGTATTCAGAAGACCTGTTGATATTCCTTCTGTTGCAGAGGAAGCAGAGAGGAAGGGATTTAAAACATTCTGGTTTCAGCCGGGAACAGTAAACGAAGAAGTTGTTAAACAGCTATCTGAGAAGGGATATAATGTTGTTGTGAACAGGTGTATAAAGGTTGAGACAGTAAAATTGTTAGGAGATGGGGATGATTAAGTTTGTTAAATTTTTTGGGATTACCCTCTTTTTTATTCTGCTGCTGACCGTTGTCAGTATGTATCTGAGTATAGTTTATGGGGAAGGTATGGTCAGACCTGTTGCGGTTATTTTTTACACATCGATTTTTATAGGTTATGCCCTGACCCTCAGATACGTATGGAAAAAGGAAGTTCAGATTGAGATAGAGCAGGCGAGAAAAGAGATGGAGTTTGCAAAAATGGAAGCCCAGAAACACAAAAGAGGAACTTGAAAGGATTAGAAAAGAGTTTGAACAGTTCAGGAAAAAGTTAGAAGGAGCAGAAAAATGACCATAGATAGGGAAAAGCTAAAAGAGTCTGTAAGACTGTTTTTGGAGGCAATTGGAGAAGACCCTGATAGGGAAGGATTAAAGGATACACCAGACAGAATAGTGAGACTGTGGGAGGAGTTTAAGTCCCACGAACAGTTTAATATGACAGTTTTTGAAGATATTGGCGAATATGATGAAATTGTTGTTGTAAGGGACATACAGTTTTACTCTCTATGTGAGCATCATCTTTTGCCCTTTTTTGGTAAAGCTCATATAGCCTACATTCCAGATAAAAAAGTGTGTGGTCTATCTAAGCTGGTCAGGGTTGTAAACAAGTTTTCTTACAGACCACAGGTTCAGGAAAGATTGACAGCAGAAATTGCAGATTTTTTAGAAAAAAAACTACAACCAAAAGGTGTAGCAGTTGTTTTAGAGGCAGAGCATCTGTGCATGTCTATGAGGGGGGTTAAAAACCCATCTTCATACACAGTTACCAGTAAACTGACAGGAGCATTTAAAGAAGATGAAAAAGCAAAGAAATGAGTTTTTAAATCTTATCTATAATGGGAAGTAATCACTCAAAGAAAACTCTTCAGGAGATAGCAGTTTTGATATCTCCTGTTTGAACTCATCTGATAAATCCACAGCATAACTGCTGTTTGCCATAATCTCACATCTGAACTTTCCGGGCTCATATATCTCTATAATTACTTCCTTGTTTCCCCTGTATTTTTCACATATCTCCTTCAGTTTTACAGCCATACCATTCACTGCTTTTCCTTAGACAGAACAAATCTTACAGCTTTTACCTGTCTGTTAATCTGTTCAACTTAGGCATAATATCATTTGCATTCATTGATACCCTCCTCCTGGTTTCTTCATTTATTTCAACTGTTCCTTCTACCACTACGATTCTGTCTTCCTCTAAGAATGAGATATCTTCCATCTTATCAGGAAAAGCTCTCACATCAATAATCCCCGTTTCATCCTGAACTGTTAATATGGCCATTGTTGAACCGGAACGGGTCTTTTTCCTCTTTATGTCTGATATAACACCTGCAATTCTTGCTTTATCTCCTGTCTTTTTCTCAATCAGTTTATTTATCTTTATCACATAACCTCTAAGCTCCTTTTCATACGCCTTTAATGGATGTCCAGACAGATAAAATCCTAAAACCCCCTTTTCCATGTGTAGTCTTTTCCTCTCTGATATAGGCTCGACTTTTTCATAAGAAACTACAGACTCCGTTGCCGTTTCGCATCGTGCCGAATAGAGAGTTCTGACCTGATGCTTTCTGCTGTCGTGCTTTCTGTCCTGCAGATAGAGCCCTGTCTATAGACGCAAGCATCACTCCCCTATCAATCCCTGTAAAATCAAAAGCTCCTGCTTTTATGAGTGCTTCCAGCACTCTTTTATTTAGCTTTTTAGAGTCCAGTCTTTCTGTTATGTCAAACATATTTCGGTACAGACCATTTTTTTCCCTTTGCTTGGCATCTTTTGTAGATTGTCATTTCTTTTGGTCTCTTGCAGACCAAACGATTCTTCCCTTCTCTCACAGAAAACCTCTGCCCTTGATTTGTTTACGTCTGGTGGCAGAATCTTTATTCCAAAATCTTCCATATCTAATAATAGATTTAAAAACTTGTCATCATTTCCCTCAGTAGAAAGTTTGACTGCAAAAAATTCTTCAGGATAGTAAGTTTTTATATATGCTGTCCAGTAGGTAAGGTATGCGTAAGCTGTTGAGTGGGATTTGTTGAATGAGTAAGATGCAAATTTTTCTATGTCTTCCCACAGTTTTGTTATCTTTTCCCTGTCAAATCTCCCTTCAACAGCACCGTTTATAAATCTGTCTTTCATCTTTGCCATAACGTCAGCTTTTTTCTTACCAATAGCCTTTCTAAGTGTGTCTGCTTCTGCCATTGTAAAACCAGAAAGACGTTGGCCAGGAACATGACTGTTCTGGTATACAACCAAACCGTAAGTTTCCTTTACTTATATCTTTTACCTCTTCAAATGGATACTCAACAGGTTTTCTGCCGTGCTTTCTCTCTATAAAGTCGTCAACCATACCTGACATCAAAGGACCCGGTCTAAAGAGAGCCAGGATAGCTATTATTTCATCAAACTCGTTGTGTTTAAGTCTCACAATAGGTTTTGTATCTTTACTTCAAGCTGGAAAACCCTGTAGTTTTTCCAGACTGGAGAAGTTTGTAAACATTAGGATCATCAAATCCAAGTTCAAGGAAGTTCAGCTCTACTCCATGTCTTTCCTTTATCAGTTTTTTCATATAGTCTAATTCTGTAAGGGTTTTTAGGCCTAAAAAGTCCATTTTCACAAGACCGAGCATTTCTAATGTGCCCATATCAAACTGAGTAGCCTTTGTTCCGTCTTTATCTACATAAACAGGCACATACTCGTCTAAGGGTCCTGGAGCTATAACAACACCTGCAGCATGTATCCCTGCATGTCTTGCTGAACCTTCTAACTTTCTGGCAAGGTCTATAAGCTGTTTAACTCTTTCATCAGTTTCATAGAGTTTTCTGAACTCTGGATTTGCCTCTAAGTTTTTCCTCTATGTAAAGTGTTGGAGCCCTGAACAGGTCCTGGCAGTATCATTTTTGCTATCCTTGTCTGCTTCTGAATATGAAAACCACAGTGTTCTTGGTAACACTCTCTGATTGATCCATTTTTAGACTTCATAAAATTGTATGTTATTATCTGTGCGCCATGCGTTTCTCCTGTATTTGAGTTTTAACATATTCAATTACTTCTTGGGTCTGTTTTCCATGCAAAAGTCTACATCTATATCTGGCATTGAAATCCTGTCCGGGTTTAAAAATCTTTCAAAGATAAGACCGTGCTGAAGAGGGTCAACATCTGTTATTCCAATGGGCATATGCAAACCAAAGACCCAGCTGCCGATCCTCTTCCAGGACCAAACAGGAATACTGCCTGTTCTGTGTGGCTATGTAAAATCCCGAATCACAAGTAGAGAGTACGCAGGAAATACCCATCTGCTTGTATAACGCGTCTATCTCGTACTGGCAGCCTTTCCTTATAGCTCCTGATACTTTTCCTTTGACAGATTTTTTTTTTACTCTTGGAAAGTTCTTTTCTCTAAGCCCCTCCCATGACAGCTTTCTTCTAGTAATACTGGGCTTTTTTCTTCTTCTGTTGCTTCTCTATCCAGTCCTTGGTATCTGAATTTTGGGAAAAGATATCCTCTTGTATTCCTGGCTGTTTCTATCTCAACATTGCATTTTTCTGCTATTTCCATAGTGTTTTTTAGAGCAAACTCGTATCCTTTAAACTTCTGATACATCTCTTCTGGCCTTGTAAAGTGAAGACCTCGGACTTTGAAAGCTTTTCCTTTTTCTTTTAATTGCTTTAATGTCATCTTCATCTGGAGAGCTTTTATTGCCATCATGTGCCTGAGCATCCTCCTCGGTTCAGGTAGCTGGGAGTCGTTTGTTGCCACAACTTTTACGGGCCGGCCTTTTCCGCAAGCTCTAATATTCTCTTTATTTGCAATTTCCTGCTCTTCAAGGCCATTTATCTGTATCTCAAAATAAAGGTCTTCTCCAAATATATCCTTTAGCCTCTTTTCCTGTATTCGTATGCTTCATCAAACTTTCCTTTTGTAAGAAGGTGGGGAATAAAACCTTTCAGACATGCTGTCTGGCATATAAGCCCCTCATGATACTTTTCTAACAGCTCCCAGTCAATCCTTGGCTTGTGGGTTAAACCTCCTTCTGGTGCAAGCGAGGGAAGAGAGTTTCATAAGGTTTTTAAATCCTGTTTTTGTCTTTCAGCGTGGAGCATCAGGTGGTAACTTTTGTCAGCTAATATACTGTCTGAACCTTCGCTCTTTCTTTTCAAATCTGTTGTTTGTAAAATAGGCCTCCCCATTCCTATTATTGTTTTAGACGCCTGCTTTTTTCATTTCCTTGATAAGAAACCCAATAGCACCGGGCCAGGATATTCCCCGTGTGGATCTGTCAGGGCCAGTCAGTTTTATATCCGTACTTCTTGCTTTCTGGGCAAGTTCAGGTATCTTTATGGCTCCGCCAAGAAGTCGAGTAATGGGAGTGCAGGTGGAGATGTGCAAAATCTTTTATATTCTCCTCTATTTTTTAGAGTGAAAATTTACAATCTATAAAATTTTTTTCGTTTAAATCATTAATCTTGATAATAAGTTTTTTTTAATGTATATTTGGTGGAAGTATTTTCTCAATCTCTGAGGGGATAGAGGTCCTGCAAGGAAAATCCCCGTCCATATGTGCATCCTAAATCCTCAGAATATCAAGCTGTTTTCTGTTTTCTAATACCTTCTGCAACATGCTTCTATCTGGAGTATTTGCAGAGAGTTTAATAATTGTTCTTACTATTTCTACATCTTCTTTGTCCTGTAGAAGGTCTTTTATGAATTCTCTGTCAATTTTTAGCATTGATATGGGGAACCTTTTCTAGATATAACAGGTTAAGGCGAAGAGTGCTCCTTTTGCCAAAAATCATCTAACAGTATGTCAATTCCATACTCTTTCAGTTTTTTTATCTTTTCTCTTGATTCTGAAACATTTTCAATAAGAACATTTTCTGTTATCTCGACAGAGATATTTTTTTCAAGGCATGATGGTCTGAGCTTTGATAGTAATCTGTCAACAAAGTCTCTATCCATAAACTCTATGGGAGATGTGTTTATAGACACTTTTATGTTAATTCCTTTACTTTTCCAGAACAGTACCTGCCCGGCAAGACACTGCCAAGAACCATATCACTTATATCTTTTATAAGACCTGTTTCCTCAGCGATATTTATAAATTTAGAGGGAGACATTTTCCTCCAAACTTCGAAGAGTTCCACCCTCACTCATAAGGCTTCCAGCTTTGAAATTTCCATTGTTTTCAGATTGTATATAGGCTGGTACAGAACAGAAAACTCTTCCTTTTTATTTTTGAGAACCTCCCTCAGTTCCCTTTCTACCTCCAGCTTTTCTTTTATTCTTTTTTCAAGGTCTTCAGAGACAAATATAAAACTGCTTTTATTTTCCTTTCTTGATTTCTCCTTTGCCCTGTACATTGCAATATCTGCTCTTTTTAAGAGAGTGTTTGTATCTGTTCCGTCATCTGGAAAAACAGATATTCCGATGCTTGCCGTTACAACAAATGAAAGCTCGTTAATATGAATAGGTTCTTCTATAAGCTGAATAATCTTTGTCAGTATCTGGGAGATGTCTTCAAATCATGCAGCAGGTTGTTATAAGAATACCAAATTCGTCACCACCAAATCTTGCGATTACATCAACCTTCTCTGAAGTTTTCTGTCAGTCTCTTTCCTATTATTTTTAAGACCCATGTCTCCAATCTGATGGCCAAAGGAGTCATTTATGTTTTTGAATCTATTCAGCTGGCTATAAAAGCAGAAAGAATTTTTCTTCTCTCGGAGTACATGTCCAGAAATTCCTCCCATTTTTTTTTTTTGAAAGGCCCCATCTTGTTGTAGAGACCTGTGAGAGAGTCCCTTCTGCTCAGGTCTCAGCAGTGTCCCTTCCAGCTGCTCTTGTCTGTGTAATATCAACAGCTATACCTAACCCATATGGTCTGTCTGATAGAAATACAGTGTTTGCTATCACAAGTATATCTTTTATCTCTCCTTTTTTTTGTTCTTATCTTTATCTGAAATTCATTCTGAAAACCTCTCCTTAATCTCTATGGATAGCCTCTATAATCTTTTTTCTGTTTTTGTGTCTGGGCTTCTGTCAGGAGAAAAGAGATATTTTTCCAACAATGTTCTTCCCTTACTATACCCTGTAATTTTCTCAACAGCAGGATTTACATACTTAAATTTTCCTGAAAATATGTATATTCCGATAGGTGTGTTTTCTGCATTGCTTTAAATAGCTGATTTTTTCCTCAATGTCCATAGCGAGACCTTTTAATTAGCTTTTAAAAGTCCTGAAATCTCTTTGCGATTATGTTTACTTCTTGCTAGAGTCTGGTGTTCATATATCAAAAATTTTCAGGCAGAAGTTTCCAGTTATTGAGATATTTTTATACTCTTCTACAAGGTTTTTGAATAGGAACCGTAATAAATCTGTCAATTCCATAATATAGGATAAGCATCACCGTGTAAAAAAACAAAAAGAAGTATAAGATTTAAAATAGTAAAACTTTTTTCCCCCTTCTGAAATTACCTTTTTTACCAATCCGGGAAACAGAAAGATATTTTTCCTGAGTATGTCCTGACCGTGGAAAGTCTATAGCCAAAGTAATCTTCCCCTGTTTTCAGCAAATCTTTACAACTGAATATAACCTTCTCCTTAAACTCCTTAATGGTTTCTCCATCGGATAACCTCTGAACAGAAAACCGCTTTTTACGAAATTCTGTCAGTCCAGACATCTCTTTTATCAGCTTGACCGATTATGAGGAAACCTGCGAAAGGTTCTTCAATTCTCTTTTCTGTGGGAAGTACATACTTTGAGGATACTGCAAAAACATCTTCATTCACTTTTACTGCAGACCGACTGCTCTCTATGTATGTTTTTTAACTGTTTCAGTTGATGTGGGAGCATCTGTTCAGGCCAAGGTTACATCTGTACAGAACCGTGTCTTAAATTACGGTTCAAAATAAGATAAAAAATTTACTTCAAGGTCGTAAAGTGCCTCCGTTTGAGGAATCAAAGTTGCTTTTTATAAATTCTTCATTAGGATTTAATGTAAAAGTTATAAATATCATCCCAGTATGCTTCGTTTTTCTCCCTATTGAATCAACAAAGGAAATGCTGTTTTTGGATTCCCTTTAGAACTGTATCAAACTTCCTCTATCTATATAAAAGAAGGTCAAGCTTTTTCATAGATGCTCTGTGATGGCAAATTTTGTAGAGAACGTAAGACATACCCAAATCCCGGAAACAAAAAACCAGAAATATAGTAGCAATGCAATCTTTCTTCTTATGCTCATGAATTCCTTCCCCCATCGGAAATCGGAGACCCAGTTTTTCAAAACTGGGAGGGAGATTGATAATGTTTTGTTGTGTAATAATTATTGTTATGATTCCAGAACATTTTAGTCGCCACCTTTCTTGGGACATCTCGCCTGCTTCTTTGAAGTATGACAAAAAGACTTAAAAAGTTTTTTAACGGAGGAGAGGCAAGAGCTGCATCTGAGAGATACTTTGCAATCAGGAAAAAAATTGCAGTCTAAAGTATGGTGCACTCTTTTCTGCAAAAAGACATCTTAAGAAACTTTCTGCATAAGAAGAAAATCTGGTTTTTCGGACTGCAGTTAAATCCACAAGATAGCTAAAGAAATTGTTAATCTTGTTCCTGCCTAAAACTATAGTGTTGGAAGAGCTTAGATGAATTAGAGAAAGCGGATAAAAGTATCCAAAAAGGGAAGTGAGATGGGCACACAGCTGGAATTTTGCACAACTTCAACAGTTTATAGGAGTGGTAGTAAGCTAAGAGCAAAGGAATAAAGGTTGTATATAGTTTGATCCTAAATACACTTCTCAAAGATGTAGTAAATGTGGATATATAAGTAAGTCTAACAGGAAAGACCAATCTCACTTTAAATGTTTCTTCTCCTGTGGTTATACTGTTAATGCTGACCTTAATGCCAGCAGGAGTATAAAGCAATCAACTTCATCTGGTCTCTCAGAAAGAGAGACTGGGGCACAGGGTAGCAGTGTCTCTTCTGTGTGGGCTGGTCACTCAACCGTCAGCCCAATGTATGGCGGTTGGCTGTATTTTCCCATTGCTCAACCCTCATTTGCAAGCCTCTGTCTGAAGACAGAGATAGTTGACTTATAGGTAATTTATATAAAGAGATTCATATATGTCAAGAATATGGAGCTGAGCATCGGGATTGTAGCTTAGAGGCAGGTGGCGGGAGATCTGAACCCGCGCATAAGGGATTTGCAGTCCCCTGCCTTACCACTTGGCCACCCCGCCAGTGGGTTGATATTATACAGGTGAGCTGAAAAGCAGTCAGTCAAGAACATGCTTTCTAGGTATTATGCAGTAAATTACCTGCAAAAACTATCTCGTTTTTTCGTTTTTTCCTTACTTCAAACAGTTCTTCTGTTTTCCTTTCTACCAACAATACCTTCAAAAATATATGTTCTCTCCCACTCTCACAGGTTTTAAAAATCTTACCTCAGCTTTTGCCAGAACCACATTTGATGGTTAACAGCAAGATTGAGCAGTAATCTGCTGCTGAAATAAAACCTCCAGGGATCAGACTTTTTTCATCTGCCTTCAGTCTGGTCTTCTGCAGATTTCTAATACTGAGTGCAGCAAATTCGTCTGTTTCAACAGCAGTTTGAATTTTGTAGATACTCTGTCAATCTGTTGATGTTTTAATTTCTTCATTCTTTCTCCTTAAGGCTCTGTCTGGTTTTCTTTTTGCTGTTAAAACAGCTTATACGGTCAATGTTCCCCTAAGTACAGGAGCAGATACAAGAAACCCTCCAATTTTCCCATTTTTTTATTTTTCTGGTTCATTTGCAAATATCATGAATCTGTAACTGGGGTTTTCTGCAGGAAAGTATCCATGAACCATGTGGGTGTAAAATTTTTCTTTTGATAAAGCTTTTGATTTCCGATTGCGGTT
>JAUZSJ010000064.1 GCA_030949555.1 Persephonella sp.
CAAGTTTTTCTCATACTTTTTATCAGGTTCTCATTGTATTGAGGATTGTTCTGAACATAGGCATGTACTACTTTTTCAAATGGTGATTTGTATTCAAGAACTAAAAATGGGTCTTTGTTCAGTCTGTAAGAGTATTCCCACAGTATATCCAGTTCTCTTTTTGTAAGACCGTAGTTTTCCCCATTTCTGTAAAACAGCTTTTTCAGGTATCTTTTAGATAAAAATTCTTCAAACTTTTCCCAGAACACAAGGAAAAATCCTATAAGGATAAATATAAGTATAACGATGATAACAGCGAATATATTTACATTTTCTACTGTTGTTTTGAAAGCGTCAACAACAATGTTTACCCTTTCATCCACCACTTTCTCCAGACTGGAACATTATTTAACTATCTTTCGTAAATTCCTCAATTTTCTGAACAACCTCTTTTATTATCCAGTCTGGAGTCGATGCTCCCGCTGACACACCTATTTTTTCTTTTTCTTCAAACCATTCCCTTTTAAGTTCATTTGCCTTTTCCACATGATATGTTTCTGGATTTATTGCTTTTGATATCTGGGCAAGTCTTCTTGTGTTTCCACTGTGTTTTCCACCAATAATAATCATCACATCAACTTCTTTAGCTAACTTTTTCACCTCTTCCTGTCTGACAGATGTTGCGTCGCATATCAGTGTTAAAAACCTTCAGCTCTTCTACATTCGATGCTATATATCCTACTGCTTTCTCAAAAAACTCCTCATTCTGGGTTGTCTGGGCAACAACGCCTATCCTGTTCCTTTTAGGGAATTTTTTTATAAGGTCTTCCATATTTTCTACAACTATTCCTTTTCCTCCAGATTCTTCCAAATGTCCTAATATGCCAATCACTTCCGGATGACCTTCCTCTCCTATTATGATTACATAATAGCCTTCTTCAACTAACTGTCTTACCTTCTCGTGAACCTTCTTAACAAATGGACAGGTCGCGTCTATGACATTTACTCCTTTCTCATTAAGCATTTTTTCTGTTTCTGGTGGTACTCCGTGAGACCTTATCAGAACAGTATCTCCCTCCTGAAGCTGACTGTAGGTCTGGAGTTCTTTCACATTAAGCTTTTCCAGAAACTGGACAACCTGTTTATTATGTATTATGGGACCATTTGTGTAAGCCTTTCCATACTTCTTGCCTGCATCTACTGCAGAATCAACTGCAATCTTTACGCCAAAGCAGAAACCTGCAGACTGGGCTACTTTTATCTCAGCCATTGTTTCCTCCTACAGTTTTTTTATCTGTTCCATTATTTCCTGTGATATTTCCCTGCAGTCTGCCGTTCTGTCTATTTGAACAGGAGAACCTATTCTGACTGTTATTACTGATTTTCCTACTTTAGGAATCTTCGAACCAACAGGGTACACATCATCTGTTCCCTCAATCCTTACTGGTATGACAGGAGCTTCCGTTTTCGAAACAAGTAGTCCCACTCCACTCTGAGGATTTCTAAACCCCTTTGGTTTTGCCCTTCTCCCCTCTGGGAATATGCCTATGCAGTGGCCTTCTCTGAGAAGGGTAAGTGCTCTTTTCATCGCCATTTATGTCTCTACCATTTCTTTTTACAGGGAATGCTCCTGCTTTTTTATAAGCCAGCTTAAAACTGGTATTTTAAACAGCTCTTCCTTGGCCATAAACAGTATTGGTCTTGGGGATATAACATTAAGGACAAAAGGGTCAAGATTACTTCTATGGTTTGATGCTATTATACATCCCCTTTCTCAGGTATGTTCTCTATTCCTGAAACCTCAACTTTCAGTAGTTTTTTAAAAACAGGTCTTATTCTGTACCAGAACCGATATCCTTTCTCAGAGTATATGAGGCTTTCTTCCAAATCTGCCACCTGAGGGTTTTTCAATAAATTATATCCTTTAGTTTGTTTATTTCAAATTTTGCCTGCATATATTTCTGATTGGACACTCTCTGCATATGGGTTTTTTTCTACAGTATTTTTTGCAGTGTTCAACAAGCAGAGCATGGAACAGTCTGTAGGTATAAACATCAGCAGGGAAAACTTTCATAACCATCTTCTGAACTTTTCTGTACGGTATGTTCTGTTTTTCTGTGATACCAGTTCTGTAAAAGAGCCTCTTTGTGTATGCATCAACAACGAAGTATGGTTTTCCCAGACCATACAGCAGGATGCTGTCTGCGGTCTCTTCCCCTATACCCTTTATAGAGAGTAAAAAATCCCTTGTTATATTTTCTGGAGATAAATCCTTTACTGCCTTTACAAAATTTTTTATGTAAATGGCCTTTTGATTATAAAAACCTGCCGGTCTGATACATTCTTTAAGTTTTTCCATCCTGACAAAATCTAAATTTTCCCAGTTTAGCAGACCTTCTTTTATAAGGTTGTTTATTGCCTTTTCCACATTTTCCCAGTTTGTGTTCTGTGTCAGGATAGCCCCAATGGAAACCTCAAGGAACGGGTCTGTGTTTTCGTGAACAGGCCACCATTCATGGCAGTTATAAAGCCTTTGGAGTAGATAAAATAGCTCTCTTATCCTGTGCATTATTATATAATATATTGAATTTTTCCTTTAAAGTGATAAATTTGCGGTAAAAAAATAAAGTAATCTGGAGGTTCTTTAGATGGCAGGACACAGCAAATGGCATAACATAAGGCACAAAAAGGCAAAAATGGATGCGAAGAGAGGACAGCTTTTTACTAAACTTCTGAGGGAGATTACTGTTGCTGCAAAACAGGGTGGTGGAGACCCTGAGTTTAATCCAAGGCTAAGAATTGCCATAGAGAAGGCTAAAAGGCGAATATGCCTATTGAAAACATAGAAAGGGCTATTAAAAGAGGAACAGGGGAGCTTGAAGGTGTAAATTACGAAGAGGTTGTTTATGAAGGTTATGGTCCAGAAGGGGTTGCAATAATTGTTGAGTGTCTTACAGACAACAGGAACAGAACAACATCTGAGGTGAGGCATCTGTTTACAAAGCATGGAGGAAATTTAGGTTCTTCAGGATGTGTTTCCTTCCTCTTTGAAGAAAAGGGTATCATAACTGTTCCAAAGGAAAGCATATCTGAAGAAGAGATATTTGAAAAGGCTATAGAGGCAGGAGCAGAAGACATTAACACAGAAGACGACACATATTATGAGATAAAAACAGACCCTAAAGACCTGTATGCAGTAAAGGAAGCGCTGGAAAGTGAAGGGGTAAAAATAGAGAAAGCAGAGCTGACCAGACTGCCTACAACAACAGTGGAGATAAAAGATGCAGAAACAGCCCAGAAATTGATAAAACTCCTTGATGCACTTGAAGACAGTGATGATGTTCAGAAGGTTTACTCAAATTTTGAGATGTCAGAAGAGATGATGAAACAGTTTGCCTGATGAAAGTTTTAGGAATCGACCCAGGTAACTATTCAACTGGCTACAGCATAGTCAAAGGAGAAGGGAATAAATATACAGTTCTGACGTATGGAAGTATAAAGTCTAAAAACAGACCTGAAAACTTAAGGAGGATTTTCCAGAGATTACAGGAAGTTATAAACCAGTTTTCTCCTGACGAGATGGCCTTAGAATCAGCGTTTTACGGTAAAAACCCCCAGTCTCTTCTTAGACTGGGAGAGGTGAGAGGGGTTATCCTTCTCCTCTCATCCATGAACAGTATACCTCTATACGAATACACACCACAGAAGGTAAAGAACTCTATAACAGGGTATGGATGGTCTGGAAAAAACGAGGTTTTTATGATGGTTGAAAAACTGCTGAATGTAAAACCAGAAAACCACGATGAGGCAGATGCCATTGCTGTTGCATTCTGCCATCTTCTGTCAAGGAGGTTAAATATTGGATAAGGTTCTTGTGGCAACTACCAACAGAGGAAAACTGAGAGAGTTCAGACATATTTTTTCCCGGTATGGAATAGAGATTATCTCTCTTGAGGATATGAAGGAAAAAATAACTGTTGAAGAGGACAGGGAGACATTCCTTGAGAACGCTATAAAAAAAGCAAAAATTTACGGAGATTTTTATAAAATACCTGTTATTACAGAAGATGCTGGTCTTGAAGTGGAAGCTTTAGGTGGATATCCGGGAGTTTATTCAGCAAGATTTTACAGTATAGATTTTGGAGGAAAGGAGGAGGTAAAAGATAATAAAGATGTGGCAAACATTAATAAACTTCTCAGACTGCTGAAAAATGAAAAAAACAGGAAGGCAAGATTTGTGAGTGTTGTTGTGTTTTACAGTCCAGAAATTTCAGGTATATGGACTGAAGGTTACTGTTACGGAAGTATAACAGAAAAACCTGAAGGGGATAAAGGTTTTGGATATGACCCTGTTTTTATTCCAGAAGGCTACAAAAAAACAATGGCACAGCTTGAAATAGATGAAAAAAACAGAATATCCCATAGGGGAAAAGCAGTCAGGAAACTGATAGAAATCCTCAGCAGACTGTCTTTTGAAATCTAATTGATTATTTTTCAAAAACTTTTTATACTATAAAGTCTATTTCCTAAATTTTCCTGCTATTAAAAAAGGAGGTTTGAACTATTATGGCAAAAGTGAAAATGAAAACAAACAAAACGGCAGCAAAGAGGTTTAAGGTTACTGCAAAAGGAAAGATAAAATACTGGAAAGGTGGTGTTTCCCACTACAACACAAAAAAATCCAGTAAGAGGAAAAGACAGAGCAGAAAAGCAAAATATGTTCCTGATAATCTAAAGGCAAAGGTTGCCGCATTAATTCCAAACGACGTATAAAGGAGGAAAGATAGATGAGAGTAAAAGGACCATCATCCAAAAAGCACAAGAAAAAGATTTTAAAACTTGCAAAAGGTTATTATGGAACAAAACACCGCTCTTATAGAAGAGCAAAAGAACAGGTTATAAGGTCTCTTCAGTATGAATACAGGGATAGAAGACTGAGAAAAAGAGATTTTAGAAAGCTGTGGATTACAAGAATAAACGCAGCTGCAAGACTTAACGGCCTTTCTTACAGCCAGTTTATCCATGGACTTAAGCTTGCAGGTATTGACCTTAACAGAAAAATGCTTGCAGACATAGCAGTAACAGACCCTGAGGGATTTACAAAGCTTGCAGAAACTGCAAAATCCGCCCTTGCCCAGAGGTAGTTAATTGGGCCTAAAACAGGAGATAGAAAGCTTAAGAAAGGAAGCTACTGAACTTATACAAAATACTGACAGTATAGAAAAACTGAGCAGAGTAAGGATTGATTTTTTAGGAAAAAAGGGCAGGCTGAAAAGTATTCTTAGAACCTTAGGAAGACTTTCCCCAGAAGAGAGAAAAGAGATAGGTCAGCTTGCAAATAGAGTTAAGGAGGAGATAGAAGCTCTCTTACAGGAGAGAGAGCAGTTTTTCAGGGACAAGGCACTTCAGGAAGAGCTGAGAAAGGACAGGATAGATATAACCCTTCCACCATCATGGATTGAGGTGGGCAGCGCCCATCCTGTAGTGTCAACCCTTGTGGAAATATCTCAGCTTTTTATATCTATGGGATTTTCTGTTGCAGAAGGACCGGAAGTTGAAAAAGAAAAGTATAACTATGATATGCTGAACATACCTGAAGACCATCCTGCAAGGGACATGCAGGACACTTTCTTTCTTAACAATGGTATGGTTCTCAGAACCCATACCTCTCCAGTTCAGATAAGAACAATGCTAAAGCAAAAACCTCCCATTGCTGTGATAGCTCCTGGAAGGGTTTACAGAAAAGACGCAGACCCTACCCATTCTCCCATGTTTCACCAGATAGAAGGTCTTTTAGTTGATGAAAATGTTACCTTCGAGGAATCTGCCAAGAGTGTCTTAAAGGTTTTTCCTTGAAGGAATATTTGGCAAAGACATAGGCATCAGATTCAGGCCAAGTTACTTTCCTTTTACAGAGCCTTCTGCAGAGGTTGATATCAGCTGTACTGTATGCGGTGGAAAAGGATGCCGTGTATGTAAAGATACCGGATGGCTGGAGATATTAGGCTGTGGAATGGTTGACCCTAATGTTTTTGAGGCTGTCGGTATAGACCCAGAGAAATACACAGGATTCGCCTTTGGTCTTGGAGTAGAAAGGATAGCAATGCTCAAATACAGGATTAACGATATAAGACTTTTGTTTGAGAACGACATGAGATTTAATCATCAGTTCAAGGGGATAAGATGAGGAGTTCCTCTACTCATGGATTAAAGAAGTTTGCTGGATGTAGATGTTCCAGCAAGAAAAGGCCGGTAGAAAGGCTCAACGAAACGGGAATTGAGACTATTTTCTATCCATTTGGGAATAGAATAGAAAACACCACAATTGTAAAAATACTCTCTGTAAAGAAACATCCAGAGAGGGACAGACTTCTTATATGTGAAGCAACAGATGGAAAAGAAAATTATCAGATTGTTACTGCAGCACAGAATGTTTTCGAAGGGGCAAAAGTAGCTCTCGCAAAAGAAGGGGCTAAAATTGGAGACATAGTTATAAAACCTGTAAAATTTGGCTCTGTTGTTTCACAGGGTATGTTCTTATCCCTTGAAGAGATGGGAATTGTTGAGAGTGCAGAGGGCGTTTTTATATTTCCTGAGGAAATAAAAGAAGGAGAAGACCCAAACAGGCTGCTTGGAATTGGAGAGGAACAGATAATAGAGATAGAGATTACTCCAAACAGGGGAGATGCCCTCAGTGTCAGGGGTCTGTCCAGAGAGATTGCAGCCATATTTGGTCTGAAAAGAAAAGAGAAACTTCCTGTCATATCCATAGCTCAGGAGGAAGAGATAGACATACAGTTTTTAACAGACAAAGTTCGTCAGATACAGGGGAATAGTGATAAAAGGAGTAAAGATAAAGCCATCTCCCCTTGAAATCCAGCTCAAACTGATAAAATCAGGACAGAATCCTATAAACAATGTGGTTGATATAACAAACTACATACTCCTTCAGGAAGGCCAGCCCCTGCATGCTTTTGATTTAGATAAAATTGAAGGAGGCATACATGTCCGTCCAGCTGAAGATGGAGAGAAAATCATCACACTTGATGGAGAGGAGAGGGAATTAAATAATCAGGATATTGTTATAGCAGATGATAAAAAAGCTATTGCTGTCGCAGGTGTGATAGGAGGGGAAAACACAAAAGTCGACGAAAACACCAATAACATCCTGTTAGAAGCGGCAGTGTTTGATAACATCTCTGTGAGAAAAACCTCAAAAAGGCTGTCCATATCAACAGAGTCTTCTTACAGATTTGAAAGGGGTGTAGACATACAGAACCTGCCAAATGCACAGGATAAAGCTGTTGAGCTTATCACGAAAACAGCAGGTGGTGAAGCTGTTGGAGAGAAAGATGTATATCCCCATCCATACAGTCCTAAAAAGATAAGACTGAGAGAAAAAACTACAGTTAAGATTTTAGGTTTTGAAGTAAAAAAAGAACAGGCGAAAGAGCTTCTCAGCCGTCTTGAGATACCAACAGAAGTTGTAGATGACGGGACTGTGTCAGAAATTCCTGCCTTCAGGGCTTTTGATTTAGAGAGAGAGATTGACCTTGTTGAGGAAGTTGGCAGACTGTCGGGCCTGAACGAGGTTTCTGAAACATATCCAAGGATATCTACAGAGTCTTTCAGGAAAAGTGAAGAGTTTTTCTTTGAGCTGAGGACAAGGGATTTTTTCAGGGATAACGGTTTTGACGAGGTTGTCAGTTATACTTTTGTTGATGAAGAGATATACAAAATACTGGAGCTACCTGTCCCATCTATAAAAATAAAGAACTATCTTCTCAAGACACAGAGCATTATGAGGGACAACCTTGCAGTTAGTCTTATAAAAACCCTTCAGCACAACCTCCGTTTCCAGAACAAAAATATAAAAATCTTTGAAGTCTCCTCTGCATTCTTTGATAGTTTTGAGGAGATACGCCTCGGTATTCTTGCCACAGGCAGCTTTGTGGAAGGGTTTGGTTTTACAAAAGGAAAAGAAACATTTTCAACTGAGCAGAAATGGAACTTCCTGAGATTAAAAGGGGTGATTCTCAGTTATCTCAAATCTTTAGGATTCTACAATGTTGAATTTAAACAGTCAGATATGCCGTATCTGAATCCATATCAATCAGCAGGTATCATTGTAAATAGTGAAAATACAGGATATCTTGGTAAAATACATCCAGAAAAAGCAGAAGCTCTGAAGTTACCAAAGGATACATATCTGTGTGAGATTAAGTTGAGGTATGTACCAAGGAAACTTGAGGAAATCCCGTTAGATAAAAAAGGATACCTGTTTAATCTATACAAAAACAGGAGTGTTCCAGTATTCAGGGAACTTCCTAAATTCCCATCTGTCAAAAGAGACCTTGCCTTTGAAGTTGACGAATCACTGCAGGTGGATAAATTATTAAAAGCTATAAAGTACAGTTCCAGATATGTAGAAGAAGTAAAACTGTTTGATGTGTATTATGTATCAGACAGAAGGAAAAGTGTTGCTGTTTCAGTAGATTTTAGAGCTGAAGACAGGTCTCTATCCGATGAAGAAGTAAACAGCATAGTGGAAGATATTGTTAAAAAACTGCAACAGCAGTTTGAAGGACTAAAATTAAGGTCAAAGGAAGGCTAAAGCGGTAGATAATGAAGATAAAGATGTGCATATATAAAAAGAATACGATTCCTGCGGGGTGCGATAGGGATGTGACGGTAGTTTCTGGGCTATAGCTACTGGAAAGGGAGTCCTACATCCCGTGTATCCTGAGGGAACACGGTGCGGACACCCACCTTTTTGTTGGGTCCAGAAAGGACTCACCATCCCGTCGGCCCTCCGCGGGGCTGTATTTACCGCATGGCCTTCCTGTTTTAGGGAGGTCAGATTGAAAGAGATTTTAAGAGAGAATATCTTAAAAAGGAGAATAGGCCATAGAAAGGCTGAAGAAGATTCAGAAAAGATAGCAGAGAGATTTTTACAACTGCCTCAGCTAAAAAGGGCTAAAAATGTTCTGCTTTATTATCCTCATAAAAATGAGGTAGATACAGGGTACATCATCAGACATTTATTAAACTCAAAAAGGTTCAATCTATACCTCCCTAAGGTTTCAGGAAATGAGATTTCACCTGTAAAAGTAAAAGACCTGTCTTCTCTGAAAAAGGTTATGCAGGCATTATGGAGCCTGAAGGGGAGTCTGTTTCTCCTGAAAAAATAGACATTGTAGTTGTTCCAGCATTGGCTTACGACCTTAAGGGACACAGATTAGGTTATGGAAAAGGCTACTATGACAGGTTTTTGAAAAGCACAGATGCCCTGAAGGTGGGGGTTGCTTATGATTTTCAGGTTGTGGACCAGCTTCCTGCAGAGGAACATGATGTGCCTGTGGACATCATTATTACCCCTACCAGAATAATTAAGACAAAGGAGGATGAAGAGAGATGATAGAAGTAATTGTAGGAATATCGGCACTGGCAGCAGGTGGAGCAGCAGGATTTGCTGCATGCAGAGTAATAGTTGCCAAAGCTTTAAAGGAAAAAGAGTCTGAGTATGAAAAGGTTATATCTGAAAAAGATAGAGTTATTGGAGAGGCAAAGAAACAGGCAGAACCAGCTGATAAAGGAAGCTGAAAAGGAAGCAAGACTGAGAGCAAGAGAGATAGAGAATGAAGCAGCCCAGCTGAAAAAGGAGCAGGAACTGATAATTGAAAAAGAGGTTTTAAAGAGAAAGAAACAGTTAGAGGAAGAGCTAAAAAGGGAAAAGGAGGAACCCAAAATCTTGAAAAGACATTGATGATCAAAGAAGCGCAGCTTTGAAAAAAGAATAGCAAGGATAGAGCATAGGGAGGAAGAGTTAGATAAGAAATGGGAGGAAGTTAAAAAGTTAGAAAGGCGAGATAAAAGCTATACAGAAAGAGATTGAGGAAAAAGAAGAGAAACTGAGAGCAGCAGAAGAAACCAGTATATGTTGGAGCTCCCAGAGAATAGCCTCTATGACAAAAGAAGAGGCTAAAGAAGAGCTGATGAAAAGGGTTGAGGAAGAGGCCAAGTTAGAAGCTGCAAAACTGATGAAAGAGATTGAAGAAACAATGAGAAAAGAGGCAGAAAAAGAGGCAAAATGGAATCTGGTAACGGCTATTCAGAGACTGGCACCAGAAATAACAACCTCTTACACAATATCTGTTGTTGACCTTCCAAGCAACGACCTGAAAGGAAGGATTATCGGAAGAGAAGGAAGAAACATCAGAGCCTTTGAGATGGAAACAGGAGTTGACCTGATTATTGATGACACACCTGACATTGTAACAATATCCTCGTTTGACCCTCTTAGAAGGGAGATTGCAAAAGAGTCTCTGGAACGATTGATTGCAGACGGAAGAATACATCCAGGAAGAATTGAAGAAGTAGTGTCGAAAGTTAAGGAAGAGATGGAGGCTAAAATAAGAAAGTTAGGGGAGGAAACATGTCTTGAACTTGGATTTACAGATGTTCACCCGGAGCTGTTTTACTACCTAGGTAAGCTATACTACAGGACATCATACACCCAGAATGTTCTGCTCCACACTAAAGAGGTGGCATACCTTGCAGGAATGATGGCTGCAGAGCTGGGGCTTGATGAGAAGGCAGCAAGAAGAGGAGGGTTGATGCACGACATTGGAAAGTCAATATCCCATGAAGTTGGAGGTTCTCACTCTAAAGTAGGAGCAGAACTGGCAAAAAGATACGGAGAGCCGGATGTTGTGATAAATGCAATTCTTTACCACCACAACGATGAACCTGCAAGGTATCCTGAGGCTGTTTTAGTTGCGGCTGCAGATGCCCTCTCAGCGGCAAGACCGGGAGCAAGAAGGGAGGCTCTCCAGTCTTACATAAACAGGCTTGAAAAAATAGAAGCTATAGTAAACTCTTTTGAGAATGTTGAAAAATCTTTTGCCATTCAGGCTGGAAGAGAAGTGAGAATCATTGTGAATGCAGAAAAACTTTCAGACGAAGAAGCATATATGCTAACAAAAGAGATAGCAAGGAGAATAGAGAAAGAGGTTGAATTCCCCGGTCAGATTAAGGTGACAACAATCAGAGAGTCCAGATTTGTAGAATTAGCCAAATAATCAGGGGGCTTCCCCCCTGTCTTTAAAAACTCCTCCTGTTTGCTTTATAATTTATTGGTTTGCTACTAAAAGCTCAGGAGGAGGTTTGATGAACATCAATCCAGCAGATAACGTGTGGATTTTGGTATCTACTGCTCTTGTTCTTCTTATGTCAATACCGGGGACTGGCTGTCTTTTATGGTGGACTGACAAGAACCAGAAGTATTCTAAATACTATTATGATGGTTTTTGTAGCTTTTAGTGTTGTTAGCCTGATATGGATTATTTATGGATACTCCCTATCATTTGGTTCTGATGTTGGAGGAGTAATCGGTAGTCTTGAATACCTCCTCCTTTCTAACATAAAACTGACAGACCCGGCTCCATCTTCTGATAATCTCTACCACTACCTGTTTATATTCTTCCAGATGACATTTGCAGCAATTACTGTTGCCCTTATGGCAGGAGCATTTATTGAAAGGATGAAATTTTCTGCGTGGATTTTGTTGTGATTCTGTGGGGAACATTTGTTTATTTTCCTGTTGCCCACTGGATATGGGGAGGAGGATGGCTTTCAAATATTGGAACTTTAGATTTTGCAGGAGGTCTTGTTGTTCATGAAACATCAGGAATAGGAGCACTGGTTGGGGCTTTGCTTTTAGGTAAGAGAAAAGAACCTATCATATTACCTTCTAATCTTGCTCTTGTTGCTGTAGGAACTGGACTTCTATGGTTTGGATGGTTTGGCTTTAACGGGGGCTCTGCCCTAGGGATAAATCAGCAGGCTATTTCTGCAGCTTTTGCAACAACAATAGCCGCCTTTATAGGTGGTATGACATGGATGTTTGCAGAATGGATTTTATATAAAAGACCAACCTCCCTTGGTATGTTTACAGGTGTTATTGCTGGACTTGCCACAATCACGCCAGCAGCTGGATTTGTTGACCTTGGAGCAGCAATAATAATAGGGATTTTAGGGGGAATTGTATGTTTTGTGGCTGTTGTTTATATTAAAAAATAAGTTTGGATATGATGACTCCCTTGATGTTTTTGGAGTTCACGGTGTTGGAGGAATACTTGGAGCATTTCTCATTGCAGTATTTGCCAAATCTGAAATAGGAGAAGTTTCTGGTATTATATACGGTAATTTCTCACAGCTGGTACCTCAGATTATTGGCATAGTTGCTGTTGGTATATATACTGCAGTTTTAACATTTGTTATATTCAGGGTAGTTGATGCTGTCGTTGGGCTGAGAGTTTCCAAAGATGAGGAGATAGAAGGTCTTGATGAAAGAATTCATGGGGAGAGAGTAGTAAACGAAACCAATAAAACTGTGATGGAGATTGTAATGAAGTTTTTATGTATAGGTGATGTAATTGGAAGAACAGGGAGGAACGCATTAAAAAAATTTCTTCCGGTTGTTTTAAAGGAATACAGCCCTGATTTTATTGTCCTGAATGGTGAAAATGCAGCTGGAGGATTTGGCTTAACTAAAAAGGTTTATAATGAGCTGACAGGTCTTGGTGTTGATGTTATAACCTCTGGAAATCACATTTTTGATAAAAAGGAAGTTCTGCAGTTTATAGATACAGAAGAAAGACTCCTCAGACCTGCCAACTATCCGCCAGGAGCTTCAGGTAAAGGGTACGGTATATACGAAAAATCAGGAAAAAAAGTAGCTGTCATTAATCTTATGGGCAGGGCACTTATGGGTATTCCTTTAGACTGTCCATTCAGAAAGTTTGATGAAATTTACGAAAAGATAAGGGGGAATGTAGATTATATTGTTGTTGATTTTCATGCAGAGGCAACTTCAGAAAAAATGGCATTTGGTTTTTATGTTGACGGAAGGGCAGATATAGTTTTTGGAACCCATTCCCATGTAGCAACAGCAGACGAGATGATTTTGCCAGAGGGAACAGCTTACATAACAGATGTAGGATTAACAGGAGCTAAATATTCGGTTATAGGAATGAAGGTAAAAGAACCTGTAGAAAAGTTCCTGACTGGTATGCCTGCAAAATATGAAGTGGCTAAAGGAAAAATGATATTCCATGCTCTGTTTGTTGAAAAGACACCACAAAAAACAGATATTAAAAGAATAAAATTAGAAGAGGTATAAAATGTCTAAAAAGGGGAATTTTTATCTGACAAAAATTCCTATTCTTGATAATCATCAGAGAGTATCTGGATATTTTTTGTCAATTAAAAACAAAGAGGACAAACCTGTTTCTGTTAATGAGCTCGCAGATATATTAGTTAACGTTAATTTTGAAAAAATATCAGGAAATTATCCTATATTTCTCAAAGTTAGTGAAGAAGTTATCAAACATGACATATTAGATTATATTCCGTCAGAGAAAACAGTCATTGTGTTAGAGCCAGAAAGGTTATCCAGAGGAGATATATCCCTTATAAAGGGACTTAAGGATGTTGGATTTAAGTTTGCATTTGAATACAGGGGAGATGTGGAAGACATATTAGACATAGCAGATTATCTGTTTGTAGATGTGGAAAAAGTAGATTTCTCAGTTTACCAGAATAGAAACAAAGTTATATTAACAGGAATATTTTCCACTGAGCAGTTCAGACAGTTTCTAAATGAAGGTTTTAAATACTTCAAAGGTGATTTTATTTTTAAGCCTTCTGTGATAGAGGAGAAAAAGATAGACCCTTCAAAGTTAGCAGTTATGGAACTGTTTACTCAGGTTCGGGAGAACTTTAATCCTCCCAAGATAGAAGAGACCATAAAAAGAAACCCAGACCTGAGTATCAGTTTACTAAAATATGTTAATTCAGCAGCGTTTAGTTTCCGTAGCAAAATAACATCTATAAGACATGCCATATCTATTTTAGGACAGAAAAACTTACTTCAATGGTTGCTGCTGTTTTTATATAGAGCAGGTCCAGACAATCCATATGCAGAAACACTCCTTGAAGTATCTGCCGAAAGGGGAAAAACCTTAGAAATCCTTGCAAAGATGTTTGATTTACCAGATGATATAGTGGAAAAAGCTTTTTTAGTAGGTGTTTTATCTCTCGCAGATAAGCTGTTAGGCATACCGCCAGAGGAGTTAGTGAGGGAGCTTAATTTAGATGAAGACATAATAAAGGCCATCATAAAAAAAGAAGGTTTATTAGGGAAATTACTGCACATAGTTGAGAAAACTGAAGAAGGGAAAGTATCAGAAGTATCAGACCTGTTAGATGAGCTGGGGCTTGAGCTAAATGACGTTATGAGCGCTCAGCTTCAGGCATTTGCATGGTTTGAAGAGGTGAATATTACATAGTTGATTTCGTTTTTCTCAAATGTGCGAGGCCATAGATTTATAAAGCTTGATGATACTCTAAGATTTGTTTATATTATTACTGGGAGTATTAGCAAGGGGGAGACCCTGCCTCCGTTAAACTGCTAATACCAGACCCACCACGAGCAGGGGAGAGGGTGGGCGTCCAAAAATAAACTATATTTAATGTCAGAAAAACCAAAAAATTTCGTTATTCTATTTTAGAAGCCCTAATCAGGGGGGATTTATGAGAATAAAAATATCAATCAAATCAGATATTATTCCATTTTTATACAGACACAGGGTAGTGTCTCTTATAAAGGAAGCCTTAAAAAAATCAGACAGAGACTACAAAGAGTTTTTATATAAAAATCAAATAACAAAACCATTCAGTTTCAATCTTGTATTTCCAAAAGAAAAACAAATCCAGACAGCAAAAGTTCAGATTGATGAAAACTTTCAGATAGAAGATAAGATTGTCGTCTCTGACGGATACTCAAGACTGTTTATATCTTCCCACGATTACCGCTTTGTAATAAGCCTTTTTAACGGACTGAAAAGATTAAAAACCTTCAGCTTTAGCTCTGACAAAAATATGTTGATAGATGGACAAAAGATAAACTGGCAGATAAAAATGTTTCTGTTCCTAAATGAAAAACCTATAAAAAAGAAACAGTAATATTTAAAACAAACTCACCAATAATCATAGAAGACAAAGAGGACAGACCGGTTCTGTTCAATGAAGAAAGGTTTGAAAAAGAGCTTAACGAGATAACAGACAGGATTCTGTCATCGGAACATATAAAAGGCAGAGGGCTTGAAAAATCACTTAAATTTAAACCATTAAAAATGCAAAAACAGGTTATAAAACGCACCCTTAAAGGGTTCAGAAAGCATACTGGAAAGCCAGTCATGTATCTGACAGGAAATGTAGGAATTTTTGAACTTTCAGGATATTCAAAAGACCTTGAAATCCTGTACAAAATCGGCATTGGAACAAAAACAGGACAGGGCTTTGGAATGGTGGAGGTTTTATAAGAATTAAATGGGAGGAATGGTATGAAAGAAGAATTAATAAAAGAACTACTATCTATACAGAAATTATTAGATGAAATGTCTAATTCTATTGGAAACATAATAAAACTACTTAACAAAGAAAAAGCCCAAGTGAACTTAAAATATGAAGAAATAAAGGAAACCATAGAAACTAATAAAAATGAATATAAGTACAGGAACGAACTTATACAATTTTTGGAAAACAGTAAGTTGAAAGTTGTAAACTATGAAGACATAAACAGCAAAAAAGCCATATTTAACATAGTCAAATTTATAGGTGAAAAATATGATTCTGTTGGTTCTTTCATAAAAGAAATTAAAAAAGTATAAATAACGGTAAACCAATCAGTATGTTTTTGAAACAGAAAAGACAGGAAGAAATTTCATCTATATGTCAGTTAGGAACTATGTTATATGAAATTGCTTATTTAAGTGAATACAAATACTTTAACTCTCCTAAATACATATTAAAAGCAATTCCAACCAGAGAAAGTGATGTTATAAACTTCTTTAATGGAAAATGGCTTGAATATTATGTTATTGCCAAAATAGAGGAAATTTTTACCAATGTAAATTTAGATATCCCTATTTCTTATATTTCTGGTATCCAAATACAGTTTCCTAATGGAAATTATGGAGAATTAGATGTTTTATTTAAAATTGGAGATGATTTTTTCTGGTTTGAAGCAAAAACAGGTGAATATCAGAATTATGTACACAAATATAAGAACTTAAGAAAAATATTGGGAATAAAACCTGAGAACTCATTTATGGTGATTACAGATATTACCAATGCAGGTGCTGAAGCTGTTTCAAGTTTGTTTGATATGACTGTGGTAAATTTAGAAACTTTTGAAAATAAATTTTTAAAATCATTAAAAAAGGTTTTACAATGACAGATAAAGTTTACCTGTCAGACTGGCTTTACAATGCTGGAATAGTTGGGTTTTTAAAGATAAATGACCATCTATGGGAAATCAAAAATGAAAAAATAGTGTCAAAAGATGAAGATTTACTGAAAATAAAAGATAACTATGTAGAATTTGACAGAAAAATATTTGACGGATTTGCTGAAAGGTTTTTTGATTATGCTTTTAACCAGTATGGAAGATATGAAAACCTGATTAAACTATTTAACGATTACATAAACGACCTGAACTCTTTAAATTCAGAAGAAAACTTTCATACTCTAAAAAATAAATACTTTAAAAACAGGGAAATATCCTTTGAAGAAATTCAAGAACAGCTTCCATTAGGAAATTTTTGATAGATTTAAAAAATTTTTGCAGGGTTTTACCCTTCTAAAGAAGAAGTTAGAAAAAATTCCTTCAAAAATGAGATAAAAAAGACAAAAATCTTCTTATAAAATTTTTAGAAAAAACAGCTGGGATAATGAAAGAAGATAAAGAAGAATTCTGGGAAAGTGATGCTCAGATTTATTTAAGAAAAATATATGGTCAGAAAAGTTTTTTAAACAGAGCAGTAAACAAAGACAGATTTAAAAAGTTTTATAAAGAATTTGAAGAGCCTTTAAAAAGTAGCAGCACAGAAAAAGATAAAAAATATTACTGTATCTCCTGCATGGAAAGAAAAGCAAAGAAAAACACTATTTTTGATACAGGTCTTTCAAAGTTTTATGGATTAAATCCTGATGCTGTAAATTTTGTATGGAATTTTAACCCTAAACTTCCCCTATGTGAAATCTGCGAGATTATCTATTTCTCATACTTTTGCAGGACTGACCCCGGTAAATAAAAATGGAAAAACCATTTTTTACTTTGTAAACTCAGACAGCTCTGTGGAAGAACTTTTAAGACATAACCTTATGTTTGAAAGAACGCTTACAACTGACATATCGGAGAATCTGCTTCTTAACTTCTTTACACAGCTAATATTAGAAGCAGAGCACCAGCATGCTGTTTATACTCTTCAGAATATTTCTGTCCTTGAGCTTGACTTATCAAATGAAACAATGCCAAAGGTTTACTCATTTAATCTTTCAAAATCTAAAGCTAAATTCTTAAAAGATGAAAAAAACAAGGAGCTCTTAAAAGGCTTTCAAGGATTTACTACAGGGATAAAAGATGAAAAATTTTCAGTTTTGCCAGAAACAGTAGAAGAAATAATTAATAACAGCCTTAATTACAGCTATTTAAACAAACTTGTAAAAGTATACATCTCAAACGAAAATAACCTCAAAACATTATGAAACAAATGTCAGACCTTACCATCTTCAGTCGTTAAATATTATTACAGGAAAGTTTTTATCAAAGGTAATAGGAGGTAAAGATATGCCTGTATCAGAAAAAGAGCTATGGCACATATACAACAGGGGATTACAGCTTTCACAGGAACTGTGAAAGAAAAATGCAGAAAACAAAATCCAGTCTATATCCTACAAGCTTTTTGAATGCTCTCAGAATTGGAAATACAAATCAGTTTATGGATGTTTTAGTCAGAACATATATGGCATACGGACAGGAGATACCATCATCCTTTGTAAAGGCAGTATCAGATAAAGAGGCTTTTTATTCTTTAGGTTATAGCTTTTTAAATGGTTTACTTGGAAAAGAAAATAAGGAGGGTTCAAACAATGAATAAACCAAAAGGATTAACTGTTTCTGTTATTTTTGATGCAATGAGTTTAAACTATGGGGAAGGAGTTGGAAATATTTCAGAACTGAAAAAACTTTCAAGGTCTGGAGAGCTTCTATCTTATGAATCAAGACAGACAATCAGATACGATATTTACAGACTGTTAAAGGAAATATTCAACATAGATTCAGATAAAGAAGAACCTTTAACAGCAGAGCAGGATGTAGTCCAGTTTAAACCTGAAGCAAATATTAGAGATTATATAGAAGCAGACCTTTTTGGATATATGAAAACAGAAAAAGATAAAGGCTCTCTTACAAGACCAGCAGTTATCAGAATTACTCCAGCAATATCTTTTGAGCCTATGATGTTGGACACAGAGTTTGGAACAAACCTTAATTTTGCCCAGAGAGCAGGAGCAAATCCAAATCCATTCCAGTTTGAACATCATCTGTCCCTTTACAGCTATACGATAACAGTTGAGCTTGATAGAGTGGGAGAAGACCCAAATGATGGGATATCGTTAGAGCCGGAAGAAAAGGCAAAAAGGGTAAGTATGCTGTTAGACGTTTTAAAGGTTCTGAACAGAAACATAAAAGGAAGAATGGAAAGTTTAAATCCATTATTTGCAGTAGGTGGAGTTTATAATGTAAAAAACCCGTTTTTCCTGGGAAGATTAAAAATCAGATATAATCCTGAAACAAGAAAATATCTGCTTGAAACTCCTGTTATATCTTCGGTTTTAGATGTGAGTTTTTTAGATGAGAAGGTAAAAGACAACACACATATAGGAATTGTAGAAGGATACTGGGAAAATGAAGAGGATATAAAATCTCTACTGCCTGAAGAACAGGTTCACAGCGTTAATGACTTTTTTGATAAGTTGAAAGAGAAGGTAAAGAATTATTTTAAAAGCTTGAAAAATTAAAAATACTTTTTATAGTATTATATAGAATTCTATTTAGAGGTTTATAGAAATGATTATTACAGCAAATGAGCTTAAGACAAAAGGTGTATCATTTTTAGAGAAGTTGTTAAAAAAATACAAAGAAGCATGCTGACATCTGCTAGGAGGCAAACCTAAATTTGTTGTGCTTCCCATAGAGGAATATGAAAAAACTAAAAAGAAGCCTGAACGAAAAAAGAATTACAAAGAGAGGCTTGAAGAGGACAAAGGACTGTATAAAGCAGGTAGACGCAAGAAACTGCAGAGGAACATTTTAAAAGATTAGATATTTAGATGTATAAGCTTGTTTTCACAGAAACATATTTAAAAAGAGAAAAAGATTTTTTAAAAAGACATAAAGATTTAATCAAAAGGTATAAAAAAGTATTGAAATTATTAGAGATAAATCCTTATCATCCATCTTTGAGACTACATAAGTTAAAAGGTAAATTTAAAGATAAATATTCTGTTTCTATAACAATGAACTATAGAATTATTATAACCCTTTGCAGTTGTTGAAAATGAAATTGTTTTAATAGATATTGGTTCTCATAATGATATATATAAATAGAGGATACTAATGGAACTTAAAAATAAAAGCTTTCCAGCTTTTTGCAAATTACAGAAAGCCTATGAGTTTTAACTTTTGGGATAGTTATCCACTGCCACCCCTTTCAACTGTTAGAGGCTGGTTTCATACAGTGATAGACGCAAAAAATTACATACCAATCTCTGTGAGCATTCAGGGAAAATTTGAAACAGCAGTCCACGACCTGCAAACATTAATAAAGTTTGACAGAAAAGGAAGAACAAAAGATAAAGGTTATCCACTTTTGGAAGGATTTGAGTAAAGCATTCTCAAAATCTCCAACATTTTGTAACAAATATATTCCATAATGAGCTTTTGATTTATATATACTCAGAAAGAGAGTATTTAGAAAAGTTTGCTGAGAATCTGCTAAAAAAGAGTATCCATCTCTTGGAAGGTATGAAGATTTAATAAGAATAGATGAGGTCAGATTTATAAAAATAGAAAAAAGAGATTTTTACTACGATGAGCATACAGTAGATTATGGAATATATCTGAATAAAGAAACTGCTGACAGTTTAGGCATTAGAGGAATAAACTACAGAATGAACTTTAAATACAATAAAGAACTTTTAGAAAAAACAGGTCTCAGGTATTTTGAAAGAAAAGATGTTGTTTATATTGATGAAGGGTTAATATCTGATGGAGAGCTTTTGTTTGATAAGGAAGAAAACAGAATTATTGATTTAGTTGGTGATAGAGCTAAAGATGAGTAAAACATATGCAAAAATCTACTACAAAGATGGAAATCCTTACCCTGAAACGTTAAAACAACATACAGAAAACCTTTTAAAACAGATTGACATTCTAAAAAACCTGTACAGAGAAGAACTAAACAGAATTGGATTAGATGAAGAGTTCTTTGAGCATTTAAAAATAGCATGCCTTTTCACGACACAGGAAAGATATCTTCCCATTTTCAGAAAAAATTAAAAAAGATATTAGGTGAAAATATAAAACTGCCTGAAGAACTGAATAAAGAAGTGCCCCATAACTTTTTATCTGGAATTTTTCTTTTAGAAAGACAGATGAAAGAAATTATAAAAAAAAGAGTATTTCTCACATGTCTTTTACTCTGTTATTTTCCATCACAGTAAAAGTATTGATTTTTCTCCTGATTACTTACAGCTTGTTATTGAAAAGGATATAAAACAGAATTTATCAGCATTAAACTGGCTTTTAGATTATGGGTATAAATCTATGAATGCTTCTCCAGAGAAGGCAAAAGTTCTGTATAGAAGAATTGAGGAGTATTTATACAATCAGGGAAAAGTTCCTCTTCTAAAGAAAGATAAAAAATTTATATATTACTAAAAGGCCTCCTGCATAGAGCAGACCACTCAGCATCAGCACAGGTTAATATTGAGGAAGAAAGAATAAAAAATCCAGAAGAAAAGCTTTTAAACTATCTGAAAACTAAAAAAAATTCTAATGGACTTAAACCTTTTCAGAAAGAAGCCTCAAAATACAGAAATGAAAACATTTTACTTACAGCCTCAACAGGAATGGGAAAAACAGAATTTGCAGTAAACTGGATAGGAAAAGAGAAAGCCTTTTATACTCTGCCTGTCAGGGTTTCTGTTAACGCCATGTATGAAAGGTTTACAGATATATTTGGGAAAGAAAAAGTAGGACTTCTCCACAGTGATGCTGTTTTTTACGGATTTGATAAATCAGAAATCTTTGAAGACTATCTATCTATAGAAGAACACATATTAAGAACCCAGTCAACAAGGCAGTTTTCAATGCCTATAACTATAACAACAGCAGACCAGCTGTTTACAGCTACCTTTAAATACAGCGGTTATGAAAAGATTTATTCAACTCTTGCCTACTCAAAAGTTGTTCTTGATGAGCCTCAAAGCTATTCACCAGATACTCTTGCCGTTATAATAAAGGGACTGCAGGAAATAAGCCATCTTGGTGGAAGATTCTGTTTTATGAGTGCTACCATTCACCCTTTTGTTGTAAGCTACTTAAAGGATTACTGTAAAATCCTCCCTCCTCAGTTTCACAAAGAGAAAAAGCATAAAATTAAACTGACTGACAAACCATTAGAAGATTTAAAAGACTACATAATAAAAGAGTATAGAAAAGGTAAAAAAGTTTTAGTAATACTGAACACGGTTAAGAAAGCTCAGGAAGTTTATAAAACTCTAAGAGAGGAAAATATAAATATTAATCTGCTACATTCATTATTTATTCAAAAAGACAGAAAGGAAAAAGAACAGGAAATACAGAGCCCTAAAAAGCCTGTAATATGGATAACAACCCAGCTTGTAGAGGCTTCTTTAGATATAGATTACGATGTTTTATTTACAGAAATATCGTCCCTTGATTCACTTATTCAGAGAATGGGAAGGGTTTACAGAAAATCAGGAAGGAAAATTTCAGAAAAAAATGAGCCAAACATTATAGTTTCTGTAGTAGAGACCGTCAGATAAAGGTAAAATATACGATAAAGATATTGTAAATCTAACAAAAGAGGCTTTAAAAGAGTTTGACGGAAAAGTTTTAATGGAAGATGATAAACAAAATTTAATGAACACTGTTTTTTCTGAAGAAAAGATAGAAAATACACATTTTTTCAAGAAATTTACAAAAAATATGAAGCTTTTAGAACTTGGTTTTCAGGCAGAAAGCAAAAAAGAAGCCCTGCAGTTATTCAGGGAAATCTATAACATACAGGCAGTTCCAGAAGATATATACAACCAGAATTTAGAAGAAATTGAAAAATCAATTGAAAACATTTTAGACAAATCAAAACCTTACCCAGAAAGGCTAAAAAGCATATACAGACTTAACAGCTACACAGTAAACATTCCATACTTCAGGATAAAAGAAACAGTTCCAACAGCAATAACACCACAAAAAATGAAAAACCAGATATTCACAGTAGACTTTAAATACGATAAAGAGTTAGGTTTAATATT
>JAUZSJ010000065.1 GCA_030949555.1 Persephonella sp.
TCAGTAAATCGGGTCAGTGGACTTTTCCTCTGCTTTGGAAGCCTTGAGGAAAAAAATGAAATCATAATACCTCAGTAAATCGGGTCCAGCGCAAGAGACCTGACGGAAGTTATACTGGGAGCTTCGAAATAGATTTAGGGTCGCAGTCATAACCCTCAGTAAATCGGGTCAGTGCAAGGTAGCAACTATAATACAGATCAAGGTAGTTTACGCAACCTGACGTCGCAATACCCTCAGTAAATCGGGTCAGTGCAAGAAGTGAGGATGATAGTCTATGACAAGATATCAATGCCTATAGTCGCAATACCCTCAGTAAATCGGGTCAGTGCAAGATAATCAAGAAAATTTACCTTCAAGCATGATAATATCGACGTCGCAATACCCTCAGTAAATCGGGTCAGTGCAAGGCATGAGCGTAACATTATTGGCCAAATAGATAGAAATCTGCTGTCGCAATACCCTCAGTAAATCGGGTCAGTGCACGAGAACATCCTATGGAGATTCAGATGCGCTACTGGCATCGTATGAAGCAGCACAGTTCTGTCGCAATACCCTCAGTAAATCGGGTCAGTGCAAGTAGCTGTCTACCACATGTACCGAATATGCAAGTCGCATACCCTCAGTAAATCGGGTCAGTGCAGTTTCAGAATAAAACAATGCTGAGTGGTGAATCGCAATACCCTCAGTAAATCGGGTCAGTGCAAGAGCCCCTCTCTAATCCTTGAATATCAACGTATTTATTTTCCAAATAACCATAATTTTGTACAGACCTACTATTAGAATACTGATTTTTCTGAATTTTGTCAAATTTTAATCTCAGTGCTGTCTCAATTGTAAAACTTAGATTTTATGCGGTTTTTCAATGATTCTATGATTTATATCATACTGGATTTCTGACAAAAATTTGTTGTAAACTTACCATCAGCTTTGATTTCTTTTTTGAACTTATATATATTTGAAATTTGATACTTCAGAAAACTTAAAGCAGGTTGCAACATGAAACAGTTAGATTTATCACTGTATGTTATTACAGATGAGAATCTGGTAAACCTGACCAGCTTACAGAAGCTGTTGAGCAGGCAATATCAGGAGGAGCAACAGTTTTACAGTATAGGGCAAAAAACAAAACCAGTAGACAGATGTATGAAGAAGCATCAGCCATAAAAAAAATATGTAAAAATATAGTATTCCTCTCATAATCAATGACAGGATTGATATTGCCCTTGCAGTAGATGCTGACGGAGTTCACATTGGACAGGAGGACTTAGATGCTGAAGTTGTTAGAAGAATAATAGGCTTTAACAAAATTTTAGGCCTTTCCACAAAAAATATAAATCAGGTCAAAAAAGCAAACAGACTGCCTGTTGATTACATCGGATTCGGAAGTGTATTTCCCACAAAAACAAAGGAAGACGCTAAAGTCTCAGGTATTGAAACATTAAAGAAAGTTGTTAAATTATCTATCCAGCCCGTTATTGCTATTGGAGGAATAAACCACAAAAATATCATTGAAGTTCTGAAAACAGGATGTAAAAATATTGCTGTTGTTTCTGCCGTTTTTGGAAGTAGAGATGTTTACAATGCTACAAAAAGACTGAAGGTAATTATAGAAAAGGAAAAATGATGGAAGGAATTGGAAAGAGTCTGATAATTATTGGTGTTTTTATAATTATATTTGGTCTGCTTCTCTTATTTTTTGAAAGACTTCCATTTGGGCTGGGAAAACTTCCTGGTGATATATACATAAAAAGGGATAATTTTGTGTTTTACTTTCCCCTTGCAACCTCTATACTTATCAGTATATTTTTATCCCTGATTTTCATAATCCTCTCCAAGATAGGCAGATGATAAAGCTGTCAGATTTTGATTATCATCTTCCAGAAGAACTTATAGCAAAATACCCGGTTCAGCCACGGGATATGTGCAGACTTATGGTTTTAGACAGAAAAAATAAAACAATATCCCACAGAATATTCAGAGATATAACAGAGTATCTACAGGAGGGAGACCTTTTAGTTCTTAATGACACAAAGGTAATTCCTGCAAGGCTTATTGGAAGGAAAAAAACAGGAGCAAAAATTGAGGTTTTCCTGCTCAGACAGATTGAAGGAGATACATGGGAAGCCCTGATTAAAAATATGAAAAGATTAAAAGAAGGACAGGAGATTGTAATAGGCAAGGATTTCTCCGTTCAGCTTCTTGAAAAAAAGGAAGATGGAAAGGCATTAATTAAACTGTTAAGCAGTGATATAAACAGGGCTGTTTATAAATACGGACACATTCCCCTGCCTCCCTACATAAACAGAGAAGACAGAGAGATAGACAGGGAGCTTTACCAGACTGTTTTTGCTAAAAAAGAAGGGGCAGTAGCATCACCGACAGCTGGACTTCATTTCACTGAAGAGCTGTTAAAAAAGTTAGAAAAAATGGGGGTTAAAAAAACATTTATCACCCTTCATGTGGGACTGGGAACATTCCAGCCTATAAAAGTTGAAGACATTACAAAACATAAGATGCACGAAGAGTTCTATCAGATACCAGATGAGACTGTTAAACTGATAAATCAGGCAAAGGAAAACAGGAGCAGAGTTGTTGCTGTCGGCACTACAGTAGTAAGGGCACTTGAAACTTATGGAAAAACAGGAAAGAAAGAAGGCATGAGCAATATCTTTATATATCCTCCCTTTAACTTCAGGATTGTTGATACACTTATAACAAACTTTCATTTGCCAAAATCGACACTGATTTTACTTGTTTCGGCATTTGCTGGCAAAGATTTTATACTCAGAGCTTACAGAGAGGCAGTGAAAACCAGATACAGATTTTTCTCTTACGGAGATGCAATGCTGATATTATAAGCCTTCTACCTCAAACAGCTTTTCTCTTGATTTTTCCCCTCTAATTAATATTATTTTAGATTTTGGAACATTAAAATACTCTGACAGGAGTTTCAACCACTTTTTTATTTGCCTTCCCTTTCTCAGGAACTACTGTTACCCTCACTTCGTAAAAATCTTCTGAGATTTTTTTTATCTCTTCCTTTTTTGCGTTTGGTTTTACTCTGACTTTTATTTTCATCTCCATTCCTCTAAAATAGCTTTATGGTGTTTCTCAGAAATATTACAGCTCTGCTATCAGGATGTATTATCTACATATTCTTCTCACTGCTTGCAGGTCTGTTTGTGCATTACTTAAATCCGTACATTTTACTTTTTATCTCTGTAGTTATCTCGTTTATTATAAATGCTACACTGAATAGATTTCTATTCAGACTGTGTATAATAAGGTCTGTGATTTACGCATTTTTCAGTTTTCTTATTGTTATAGGAGTGTTAATCGTACTAAACCTAAAAGGATAGATTATGAAAAACATATATCTTGTTGGCTTTATGGGAAGTGGAAAGTCTACCATCGGAAAACTGCTTTCTGAAAAAACAGGAATGAAGTTTGTTGATATTGACCAGATGATAGAAAGACATGAGAGGAGAAAAATCAGTGAGATATTTGAAAAGGAAGGGAAAGCTATTTCAGACAAAAGGAAAAGGAAATGCTTGAAAAAATTTCAAAGAAAAAAAGGCATAATTGTTTCCACAGGAGGTGGGCTTGGAGCAGATACTGGCAATATGGAAAGAATGAAAAATACAGGTACTGTTATATGGCTTGATGCCTCACTTGAAACAATACTTGAGAGAACAGAAAACGATACAGAAAGACCACTCCTGAAACAGCCTTATGAAAGACTAAAAAAACTTTATGAAGAGAGAAAAAAAGTGTACAGAACAGCTGATATACACATAAATGTTAACAGAAAATCACCTGAAGAAATAGTTCAGGAGATAATGGAAAGTTGGAAATATACACAGGCATAGATATTGTGGAAAACGAGAGAATAAGAAAGGCTGTTGAGAAATTTGGAAACAGATTCTTAAACAGGGTGTACACAGAAAGCGAGATAGAGTACTGTCTGGGGAAAAAAAGATTACATACCGTGCCTTGCAGCAAGATTTGCAGCAAAAGAAGCATTTATAAAGGCATTCTATCAGGGATTTACTATTAATATTCCACCAAAACTAATAGAAATCCGGGGAAATTATGGTAAACCTGCAGAAATTTTTCTGCACTCAGATGACCTTCAGATTAAATCTCTTCTAAAGCGCATGAAATATACACTTTCCATATCCCATGAAAAAAAACTATTCTGTAGCTACTGTAATTATTTATCTTCCTTAGATGCAGTAAAAAGACTGCACCTGTATTTGCGTATTTCAGACCATACTGTTATACCACGACATTTTTAGAACTGGCACATTAATTGCACTAACTAAAAAATAAGGGGAATGAAAATGAAAATGAAAAAAATATCTGGTAGAAAACTTACAGAAAGGGTGGATGCAGATAAGGGGAGGAGTTAGGGGAAAGTGCAATAATACTGTCCATAAAAGAGGTAAACGGTAGTTTTGAGATACTTGCTGCAGCTCCAGAAAAGAAACAGGAAAACAGGAAAAATAGGCTGTTTGAGGAGTTCAAAACAAAATTCAGTAAAAAAGAAGACATAAACTCTTTAGAAAAGATTATAAATCTTCTCATAAAAATTAAAGATTCTAAACTTAGCGGAAGACTGCTTTCGAGATACAGGACGAACTCCACAAAACTTACCTTCGGTTATTGAAAGTAAACAGTATTGATGTCCTCCACAAAAATAGAAACAGACCCTCTAAGAAAAAAATTTATAAATGTTTTTGGGAATATTTCCTCTGGAAAAAGCACAACAATAGCAAAACTTGCAGCTATTTTAAAATTTAACAGAGGTAAAAAGATAGCTGTTGCATCATTTGACTTTTATAAAATTGGTGGGTCAAGAAAGTTTGAAAACCTTTGCAGAGATAATGCAGATACCATTCTTTATGATAAAAGATGAAAAGGACCTTATCATGTACAAGGATTCTTTTGATGAGTTTGAGCACATTCTGTTTGATACTCCAGGCAATATAAAAGACCTTTCAGACGTTGAGAAAATCCTTACATTTATAACAGCAAGTCCAGAAGCGGAAAACATCCTGACGGTTCCCCTCACAAAAAAAGAAAGCCTGATTGATAAGGACATAAACTACTTCAGTAAGTTCAGAATACACCACCTGATTTTAACAAGAATAGATGAGATTGATACTAAAATTCCCCTTTACTTTATACTGTCTAACTACGATTACAAAATCAGCTATATAACTAATGGTCTGAATGTTCCAAAAGACATTGTTGAGTCTTTTCAGGTATTAAACGGAATTTTTGAGGTGGAAAGCAGATGAAAGACCAGGCTCAGATACTCAGGAGACATGGCAAAAAAGGTAAGACCATTTGATTTTCAGGTTATCTCTATAACCTCCGGGAAGGTGGGGTTGGAAAGACAAGCTTTACTGTCAATCTCGCATATCATCTCCAGAAATTAGGAAAAACTGTTCTCATACTTGATGCAGACCTTGCTCTTGCAAATGTTGATATTATTCTCGGAGAGAGACCTAAATATAATCTTTTACATCTGCTTTCAGGTGAGAAAAATATTAATGAGATAATATGGGAATCAAAATACGGCATCAAATTTATACCTGCTTCTTCTGGATTTGAAGAACTGGCAAACCTCCCTAAGGAAAAACAGATACAGATATTAAACTCCCTTCAGGAGATTTATTACAGTTTTGATATTATGCTCATAGACACATCAGCAGGTATATCAGAAAATGTTATAAATTTCTGCCTTGCTTCAGATAAAACCTTAGTAATAACAACACCTGACCCTACAGCATTAGCAGATTCTTACGCTATATCAAGGATAATCCTTACAAATAAACCAGAGCATTTAGAGGCAGGACTTATAGTTAACTTTGTAAGCAACGAACAGGAAGCAGAAAAAATACATAGAGGAATGAACAACATACTGAGGGAATTTACAGGAAAAACAATGACATATTACGGCTCTCTGAGAAAGGATAGGAAGCTGTCTGACTCTGTAAAAGATAGATACATTCTGTCTGCCAGGCATCCAAAATCTCCGTACAGTTTAGATGTTGAACATATAGCAAGATACATCGTTGAGGGAAAGATACACAAAAAGAAAGAAAATTTCTGGAATAGATTTCTCAGAAATCTAAAAAATCTAAAGGTAGAGTAAGGAGGAAGAAAGATGAAAGTCTCAAACACTGAGAGAAACAAAATCATTATGGAGTTCCTTCCAAAGATTCATTACATAGTCCAGTCAATAAAACAGGAAAACCTTCCTCAACAGTGACAGAAGAGGACCTTATAAATGCGGTGTTTTAGGTCTTATAGATGCCATTAACAAATACGACCCTGAAAAGGGTGTAAAACTTTCAACATACGCAGAGATAAGGATAAGGGGACACATAATTGACAGTCTGAGAAAGCTTGACTGGATACCAAGAAACGTAAGACAGAAAGCAAGGCATATAGAAACTGCTATTTTAGAGGTAGAGCAGAAATTAGGCAGAGAAGCAAGACCTGAAGAAATAGCAGAGTATTTAGGTATGGATGTTGAGGAATACATGAAGTATGCAGAAAAAATATCAAACAGTGGGCTTATATCTATAGATACAAAAGTTGGCTTAGATGAGGAAAGCTCAACAAGTCTATGGCAGATAATATCAATAAATGATGATACTCCTGATAAGTATGTTGAAGAGGAAGAATTGAAAAGAATTATTTCTGATATAATATCTAAACTGAAGGAAAGAGAAAGATTAGTAATAACCCTGTACTATTATGAAGAGCTTTCTATGAAAGAGATAGGAGAGATATTGGGACTCACAGAGTCAAGGATATCTCAGATTCATACAAAAACCATGATGAAGATAAAAAATATGATAGGTAAGTATCTGACAAAGGATTAAATGGAAAATAATATATACCTTCACTATCTGATAGGTGACCTTGAAAACTTTGTTATTGACAACTAAAAAAAAGATTGAAAACATAATAAAAGGCAAAAAAAAGATATCTGTTGAGGACAGCATATACATTTTTGACAGATTTTCAGTATGTCTAAAAAAAGTTACAGACCTTATAAAAAAGTTCATCAGAGATATCAGACAATGAGATTTTAAAGAACAGTGTCTATAATTTCTTCGGAAACTATTGCGTGGATTATGTTTACACTTCCTATAGTTGAAACAGAAATTCCAGTATTTATAGACAATCTTATCCTGGGGAAGCCACATATCATAGATAAATTAGGTGAGCTTTTACTGGATATAGACGAGTTTATGAAAACCCTTCAAGACTGAAGACTTCCAATAGGGAACTCTTCTATAATATCAACAGAAGTGGCAATGTTCTTTTGACATCTATCGAGTATGATGAAAAAGGGAGCAGCAGAAAATTAACGCCCCCTCACTAAAGACAGTCCTCCATCAACAACAATTGTCTGACCCTGTATCCATTTAGCATCAGGAGTGCAGAGAAAACCTACAACACCTGCAATATCTTCTGGCTCACCCATTCTTCCAAGAGGAGTAAGTTTAATGGTTCCTTCTTTCACCTCTTCATAGTTAGGAAAAAGCTGTATTGCTTCAGTATCTATAGGTCCACCAGAAACTGTATTCACATTTATACCTTTGGGTCCAAACTCAACAGCTGCATATCTGACCAGTGCCTCAAGTGCAGATTTTGCTGCCCCATGTATAGCATAGTTTGGCATGTAATCCTTGGTTCCTGTTGATGATATGGCAATAATCTTTCCTTCTCTACCTTCCATCAATCTAACAGCCCGCTGGGTTGACCATATAAATCCCATAACAGTTATGTCAAATATTCTTCTTGTCCCTTTTTCTTTAAGCCTTAGAAACGGAGCAAAACCACCAACAACTTCTCTTCCAGATGCAACAGCATTGCTCACAAATATGTCTAAATAACCAAATTTCTCTTTTATCTCATCAAAAACCCTGTCTATATCTTCTTTATTCCCAAAATCACCCTGAATTGCATATCCCTTAACACCTTTTTCCTCTATTTCCTTAACCGTTTCTTCCGCCTTTTCTTTGTTCTTATAGTAGTTGATAATAACATCAGCTCCCATCTCTGCTAACTTCAGAGCAATAGCCTTTCCTATCCCTCTACTTCCACCTGTTATAAATGCTAACTTTCCCTCAAGTTCTCTACAGACCATAAATCTCCTCCTCAGTGATGTTCTTCTCTTTTTATTTTCTCCAGAAATTTTCTTAAAAGAGTTTCCCCGTGATAACCTTCCTCAACCAGTCCTAAAAATACTCTCATCTCATCCTCAGAAGGCTCCCTGCCTAATATGTCTATAATCTTTTCGTACTCAACAAATGTATCGGTTTCCCATCCTTCCCCTATCATATGATTTTCAAGAACAAAAGGATTTTCTACTTTATACTTCAGTGATTCTTTGTATCCAAGTATGAACATAAAAATAAAAAGAGCAAGAAGTATGACAATACCAATGCCGTAAACTATAAGCTCCATTACTTCCCTCCTTTACTAAAGTCTCTCAGCTGCTCAAGGACATGGTATGACTTTTTAGAATAAATGGTTTCTTTTGCAAGTTCAATCCCCTCTCTTATACTGTCCACTACCCCACACACTTTCAGTGCAAAAGCAGAGTTAATTGCAACAAAATCTGTTTTAGGAGAATGGTCTTTCCCGCTTAGTATGTTTATTGCTATTTCAAGATTATAATCTAACTCTCCCCCTTTAATATCTTCCAGAGACGCTCTTTTAAGGCCAAAATCTTCAGGTTTTACAGTATATATACTTATCCCATTACCATCTAACTCACCTACTACTGTTTCACTGGTAATGGACACTTCGTCCAGACCTTCTTTACCGTGTACTATATATGCCTTTTCTACTCCAAGATTTGACAGAACTTTTGCAAGAGGCTCAATAAGACTGCTGTCGTATACACCCATAAGCTGATACTTTGCATCAGCAGGATTTGATAGGGGTCCTAATATGTTAAATATCGTTCTTATTCCAATCTTCCTTTCTCTGTCTTATAACATTTTTCATTGCCGGGTGATAAATAGGAGCAAATAGAAATGCAAGCCCTATCCTTTCTATAGCTTCTGATGCCATTTCTGGTGGCATCTCTATATTAATACCTAAAGCCTCCATAATATCTGCACTGCCACATTTAGAGGAAACTGAGCGATTACCGTGTTTTGCAACCTTTGCCCCTGCTCCTGCAACAACAAAAGCTGTTATTGTTGATACATTAAATGTGTTTACCCTGTCTCCCCCTGTTCCACAGGTATCAACCAGTTTTGATTTATCTTTAACAGGAACCTTAACAGCTTCCCTTTTCATCACGGTTGCAGCTGCAGAAATCTCCTCAACGGTCTCCCCTTTCATCTTCATTCCTGTAAGAACAGCACCTATCTGGGCATCTGTTGCCTGTCCATTCATCAAAAGAGAGAAGAGCTCTTCTGTCTCTTTTTTAGAAAGGTCCGTCCCGGAAGTTACTTTTCTTATAAACTCTTTTATCAAGGCTCTTCCTCACATGTATGATTTATCAAGGTATTCTATAATAGCCTTTTCCCTCAGTTTATTGAGCTGTATCTCATACTCTTTTTTTAATCTTTTTGATATCTCTTCTCCTGTCAGTTTCTCGTTTATAATCTTTTTCTTTTCTGAAACTATATAAACAAAATAAACTCCGTTTTCTACAGGAACTTCAAATATCTCCCCTACCTTCTTTTCCCATATAGGAATATCAAGCTTCTTTATAAGGTCTCCCTTTCTTACATCTCCAAGAAGTCCGCCCTTTTCAGATGTTACAGGGTCATCTGAATGCTCTTTTGCCATCTCGGAAAAATTTTTTTTATTAAGTTTTTCCTTCAATAGCTGATATTTCTTCCTGAAATCTTTATCCTTTGTTGAGAGAAATATAATCCTTACCGTTCTCAGTCTTACTTCTTTCCCTTCTTTTATTCCACCAAATAGCACCCTTCTTAAATGAACCTGTATGTACCTCTGTATGAGAAGCTCCCTCTTTATAAAATCCTTAAACTCAGTAAATGACAGGTTTTGCTCCTCTAACTTTTCCTTAAACTCCTTAACAGAATGAAGTCTATTTGCCTTCGCTATTCTCAGTATGGCATCCTCCACCTCTTTTGGGGAAACCCTTATACCAGATTTCTCAGCTGCCTGTGCCACCAGAATCTGGTCTATAAGTTTTTTTGCAGCCTCTTTTTTGTCTCTTATACCAAACCACTGCATTGCCAGCTCCACTTCAGACTTCAGTACAGGCTGGCCGTTTACAACAAAAACAATCTTATCAAAGAGTTTTAAATCACTTCCCTTTCCGTAAGAAACAGCTACAAAAATCAGTAAGAATACTATCAGTCCTTTAATCATTACTTCTTTTTCTTCCTTCTTTCTGCGTAATTTTCAATAATTTTTAATGGGGCTCTTTCAACAGCAAGTGCTTTATCTGGAACATCCTTCGTTATAACAGAGCCTGAGCCTGTTACAGCTTCTTCTCCTACAGTAACTGGAGCTACAAGCATTGTGTCACTGCCTATAAACGCTCTGTCTTTTATCACAGTTTTATGCTTCTTAAAACCGTCATAATTGCAGGTTATTGTTCCAGCTCCAATATTTACTTCTTTTCCAACATCAGCATCACCTATATAGCTGAGATGCTTTGCTGCTGTATTTTCTCCTATTACAGACTTTTTAACCTCAACAAAGTTTCCTATCTGTGTCACTCTCCTGTTTCACTGCACCGCTAATCATATCCTCGCATAAGGTCCAATAACTGCGTTGTCTTCAATAACAGAGTTTTCAATAACTGAACCAGTTAAAATTTTTACTTTTTTTCCTATTTTTGAATTTTTTATAACACAGTTTTCCTCTATTACAGAATTCTCACCTATAGATGTCTTTCCTTTCAGGGCAACATTCTGGTATATCTCAACATCTGGTGAAAGTTCCACATCAAACTCAATGTAAACAGTCTCCGGATTATGAAAAGTTACCCCTGCATAAGACCAGAACTGAAGGTATTTCATTCTCAGGATATTTTCTGCTTTTGAGAGGTTCCACCTGTCGTTTACTCCTATAAACTGGGTGTAATCAGGAACAAGCAGTGCATAAACTTCTTTCCCTGTATCATTTAGCAGTTGAATCACATCTGTAAGATAATACTCTTTCTGGGAATTGTTATTCTCCAGCTTATCTATAACCTCTTTCAGGTATGGAGCATAAAACAGATAAATGCCTGTGTTTATCTCATCTATCTGCTGTTCTTCATATGTTGCATCTTTTTCTTCTACTATCCTCAGTATTCTGTGGTTTTTATCCTTTATAATCCTGCCGTATCCTAAAGGATTGGGAACTTTTGTTGTTATAACGACTCCAGCAACCTTTTCGTTACGGTAATTTCCTTCACCTTCTGCAGGGGCTCCTTCAAAGTGAAGCATAGCTTCCATGTATTTGACTGCATTTTTCAGAGTCTCCCCTTCTACAAGGGGAGGTCTCCGTTGAGAATCATAACAATTCCATCAAAGTTTTTCCCAGTAGGGTTTTGTCTGGGCAACAGCATGTCCTGTTCCAAGCTGCTCTTCCTGTTCAACATACACACAGTTTAGACAATTTATAGCTTTCTTAACCTGCTGTTTTTCATGACCTATTACATATATAATCTTTTCAGGATTACTCCATCTTGCTGCAAGGGATATGTAATGTATCATAGGCTTTCCCAATATGTTGTGGATAACCTTTGGTTTCTTTGAACGAAATCTGGTACCCTTACCTGCAGCAGGCAAGAATTATGGCTATATGTCTTTCATGATTGTGTCCCATCTTTACCCCTTTACATATATATTTATATTTTCAAGTCTATCTATTATAGACATAACTGCTCTATTTTTTGTTTTATAACTTGCCCTGTTTACAATCAGCTTTGCTGAAGAGGGTCTGATTTCCTCAATAACCACAAGTCCGTTTTCCCTCAGGGTTCTGCCTGTCTCTACGATATCTACAATAAAATCAGCAAGACTAACTAAAGGAGCAAGCTCAACAGAGCCGTAAAGTTCAATAATCTGAACTTTAATCCCTTTTGTGCCAAAAAAATCCTTTGCTATGTTAGGATACTTGGTTGCAACCTTTAATGATGTAGGATTAGAAAAGTATACCTCTTCTTGCTTTCAGGTAGTCCTGCAACCATTATTGTACATGCTCCAATACCAAGGTCAACAGGCTTGTAAACCTCTGCTCTACTCTCTAAAAGAACATCATCTCCTGCAACACCAATATCTGCAACTCCATACTCAACATACGTTGGAACATCCTTTGCCCTGACTAACAAAAAGTTGAAACCTTCTGCTTCAATAACAAGTTTTCTTGAGTCTGATTTCACTTCACCACTTAATATCCCTGCCTGTCTGAATATATGTATGGTCTGCTCAAACAATCTACCTTTTGGTAGGGCAACAGTCAGATATTTTTTATCCATCTATCAGCTTCTTCCCCTTGCAAAAGGAATGCTTATCCATAGCTGGTCTACTTCACCATCGTTTTTCAGTTCAACTTCTATTCTTTTTGAATCAAACTGGGGATATTTTGAGAAAACCTGTATAAGGTCTTCTTGCAGTATGTCAGCAAAGTTTGGAGGAAGACCTTTCCTCTCGTAGGAGAGAACCATCATAAGCCTTTCCTTTGCCACCTCTGAGGACTTTTTTCTTCCTGAACAGGTCAAAAATTGACATTATTACCTCCCAAATAATCTCGCAAAGAATCCTTTTTTGGTTTCAAGTTCATCAAAGGGAATTTCCTCCCCTTCTATTCTCTTAGCTATGTTCATCAGGGCTCTGGCTGCAGGGTAATCATCAGGATGTAAGACTATCGGCTCACCTTTGTTAGTAAAATCAACCATCTTTTCTTCATCTGGCACTATACCTATCTTTGGTATCTGGAGTATCTCTTCTACATCTTCAACAGAAAGCATTTCTCCTTTTTTAACCTGATGAGGTTTTATCCTATTAATAATCAGTTTCATCTCTTTCTTTTCCATAGCCTCTAACAGACCTATTATCCTGTCTGCATCTCTCACAGAGGAAACCTCAGGATTTGTAACAACAAGGGCTTTATCAGCAGGGGAGGCTGCCGTTTTAAAACCTCCTTCTATTCCTGCTGGAGAGTCTATGAATATGTAGTCAAAATCTCCCTTTACAGATTCAACAATATCCTGCAGCTGTTCAGGTTTCACCGCATCTTTATCCTTTGTCTTGTGCAGCAGGAAGCAGATAGAGGGACAGACCTCTTTTATCTTTCACAAATGCCTTTTAGGCTCAACCCTCCCTTCTACAACATCAACAATGTCATAAACTATTCTGTTTTCTAATCCTAAAATCATATCAAGATTTCTCAGACCTATGTCAGCATCTATTGTAAGAACCTTCCTGCCCATACTGGCAAGGGCAGTGGCAACATTAGCTGTAACTGTCGTCTTCCCAACCCCACCTTTTCCAGAAGTAACAACTCATTACTCTTGCAGTCATCTCTATTACCTCAAATTATTTTATTCTTTCTATTACTATCTGCTGATTTTCAATATATGCTTTTTCAGGATAATCTGGCACTTCTTGATTATCTGGAGACCTTGTGAGAAAACTGGCAATCCTCAGCTGCTGCGGAATAAGCTTAAGTGCCATAACTGTAGCTGTTTCGTCTCCATTTGCTCCAGCATGAACAATACCTCTCAGCGTTCCCATCACTATTACATTTCCTGAGGCTATAATGTATGCATCAGGATTCACATCTCCACTATCAGTATGTCCCCGTCGTACTCTATCCTCTGTCCACTCCTTACAGTTTTGCTTATTATCTTCAGGGATTTTTTTTCTGTTATTTCAGTAAATTTTTTCTTTTTCTTATTTTCAGTCTTATAACCAAGAACCTTTGTGTTGTACTTTTTCAGTATTTCTTCTATCTGACCTATCTGCTCCTCATTAAGGAATGCATCCTGAATGTCTAGTATTGATACTGAGCCTTTAAAAAATGCAGATGATAACTTTTCTTCAAGCTCTCTGAGATTTTCCTCAAAAGATTTACTGCTGTCTAACTTTATTAAAAGAGCTGGAATGGTAACACCTTTAATCTCTAATCCCAAATTTATCTCTCTTGAGTAATTTTGTCCTATAAACTATCATAATATACTTTAAGCCCCATTTTCAATTAATTAGGAGGACTGTTTTTGAGTTTTGATAAGTTTTTTTATTTCAAAGATGAAAAGCTGTTCTGCGAAAATGTTGAAGTCAGTGAACTTGCAAGAACAACAGGAACCCCTGTATATGTATATAGTAAATCTGCAATCATAAACAGGATAAATCAGTACAGAGAAGCATTCAAGGAATACCCAACCATTATATGCTATGCAGCTAAAGCAAACTCTAACCTTTCAATACTGAAAATATTCAGAGAGTATGGACTGGGTCTGGACATTGTTTCTGGGGGAGAGCTTTACAGAGGCCTGAAAGCAGGTTTTGACCCTAAAAAGATTGTTTATGCAGGTGTTGGGAAAACAGATGAAGAGCTGAAACATGCAGTTGAAGCAGAAATACTTTCTTTTAATGTGGAAAGTTTTATGGAGTTAGAAATTTTAGACAGTATAGCTGAAAGCCTCGGAAAAAAAGCAAATGTATCCATAAGAATAAATCCTGACGTTAATCCAAAAACACATCCCTACATATCAACAGGACTGAGGGAAAGTAAGTTTGGTATAGATATGGAAGATGCCTTGAAGGCTTACAGATTTGCTTCAAGAAAAAAAAACCTGAATATTGTGGGAATCCACTGCCACATAGGTTCTCAGATAATGGAGGTTTCCCCATACAGGGAAGCTGTTGAAAAACTGTGGAACTGGTTTTTAAGCTAAAAAAAGAAGGGATAAACCTCTCCCACATAGATATTGGAGGAGGATTAGGCATAAAGTACAAACCTGAGGACAGTCCTCCCTCACCAAAAGATTTAGCAGATATTGTTATTCCTGCTGTAAAAGATACAGGTCTGAAGCTTATTATTGAACCGGGAAGGTCTCTGATAGGTGAAGCAGGGATACTGGTATCACAGGTTATTTTCCTGAAAGATAAAGGAAAAAAGCACTTTATTATAATAGATGCAGGGATGAATGACCTTTTAAGACCAGCTATGTACAACGCCTATCATCACATACTTCCTGCAGAAAAAAGGTAAAACAGTTGTTGCAGATATTGTTGGACCGGTCTGTGAAACAGGGGATTTTTTTGCAGTTAACAGAGAGATAGATGACCTTAAAAGAGGAGACTATTTAGCTGTAATGAGTGCAGGAGCTTACGGGTTCTCTATGTCTTCAAACTATAATTCAAGACCGAGAGCTGTAGAGGTACTGGTTGAAAATAACTCTTTTAAAACAATAAGAAAAAGGGAAAGCTATAAAGATTTAATAAAACTTGAAGAGAAGAGGTTGGTGTGAATGAAGGTTCTCATTGTTGGAAATGGCAGGTAGAGGCACGCTCTTGCGATTTTGGGTGTTTTAACCGTTTTCGCATTTATCATTGAAACGCTTTCCGCGTTTTCGTGCGCCACAGCCATCTGTTTAATCTTCCATGCAAGAGCGTGCTCTCTTCCGCCATTTCCAACAATGAGAACACTTCATTCACACCACCTCTTCTTCAAGTTTTATTAAATCTTTATAGCTTTCCCTTTTCTTATTGTTTTAAAAGAGTTATTTTCATCCAGTACCTCTACAGCTACTCGGTCTTGAATTATAGTTTTGAAAGACATAGAGAGGTACCCGTAAGCTCCCTGCACTCATTACAGCTAAATAGTCTCCTCTTTCCAAGGTCATCTATCTCTCTGTCAGCTTTGCAAAAAAATCCCCTGTTTCACAGGCCGGTCCAACAATATCTGCAACAACTGTTTTACCTTTTTTCTGCAGGAAGTATGTGATGATAGGCGTTGTACATAGCTGGTCTTAAAAGGTCATTCATCCCCCTGCATCTATTATAATAAAAGTGCTTTTTTCCTTTATCTTTCAGGGAAATAACCTGTGATACCAGTATCCCTAGCTTCACCTATCAGAGACCTTCCACGGTTCAATAATAAGCTTCAGACCTGTATCTTTTACAGCAGGAATAACAATATCTGCTAAATCTTTTTGGTGAGGAGGACTGTCCTCCAGGTTTGCACATGCCTAATCCTCCTCCAATATCTATGTGGGAGGGTTTATCCCTTCTTTTTTTAGCTTAGAAGCCAGTTCCACAGTTTTTCAGCAGCTTCCCTGTGTGGGGGAAACCTCCGTTATCTGAGAGACCTATGTGGCAGTGGATTCCCACAATATTCAGGTTTTTTTCTTGAAGCAAATCTGTAAGCCTTCAAGGCATCTTCCATATCTATACCAAACTTACTTTCCCTCAGTCCTGTTGATATGTAGGGGATGTGTTTTTGGATTAACGTCAGGGTTTATTCTTATGGATACGTTTGCTTTTTTTCCGAGGCTTTTTCAGCTATACTGTCTAAAATTTCTAGCTCCATAAGACTTTCCTGCATTAAAAGAAGAAAGCGATCTCTGCTTCAACTGCACATGTTTCAGCTCTTCATCTGTTTTTCCCAAGCACCTGCATAAACAATCTTTTTAGGGTCAAAACCTGCTTTCAGGCCTCTGTAAAGCTCTCCCCAGAAACAATGTCCAGACCAGTCCACTCTGAATATTTTCAGTATTGAAAGGTTAAGAGTTTGCTTTAGCTGCATAGCATATAATGGTTGGGTATTCCTTGAATGCTTCTCTGTACTGATTTATCCCTGTTTATGATTGCAGATTTACTATATACATATACAGGGGTTCCTGTTG
>JAUZSJ010000066.1 GCA_030949555.1 Persephonella sp.
CTATTGTTTTTCTGGATGTAACCTTTTCTTAAGAGATAAGGCTCAATAATCTCTTCTATTGTGTTTTTTACTCTCCGACAAAGCTGATGAAATTGTGTTCAGGCCAACAGGTCTGCAGTTGAATTTATTAATCAGGACATCCAGATACCTCCTGTCTGCAACATCCAGTCCGTCTTCATCAATACCTAAAAATGAAAGGGCTTTTATTGCTGTATCTATATCTATTACTTCTCCTCCGTTAACAACGGCATAATCATGAACTCTCTTCAGCAGTCTGTTTGCATTCCTTGGGGTTCCCCTTGACCTTCTTGCAATTTCAAAAGCTGCTTCATCTGTTATCTCAACGCCTATTATCACTGCAGACCTTTTTATTATCTGCTTCAGGGAATCCTCGTCGTAATAGTCCATACTCAGGACAATTCCAAATCTGGAGAGCATAGGTGAAGTTAACATTCCTGCTTTCGTTGTTGCTCCTATCAGCGTAAACTGTGGCAGATTTATACTGACAGTCCTTGAAGAATTACCTTTCCCGATTACTATGTCCAGTCTAAACTCTTCTATTGCTGAATACAGCGATTCTTCAACAGATGGATTAAGTCTGTGTATCTCATCTATAAAGAGTATGTCTCCTTCTTCCAATGAGGATAGAATTCCAGCAAGGTCTCCTTTTTTCTCTAAAATAGGTCCTGAGGTAAAGATGATGTTTCTTCCCAGTTCATTTGCAATAATCTGTGCAAGGGTCGTTTTTCCAAGTCCTGGCGGACCACTTATCAGAACGTGGTCAAGCACTTCTCCCTTTTTTTTGCTTGCCTCAATAAACAGTCCAATCTGCTGTTTTACTTTTGACTGTCCTATATATTCCTTTAAAAATCTTGGTCTTAAACTGCTGTCTACAATAATATCTTCATCCATTGCTAATCTGCCTTATAAGAAATTGCTCAAAGCTTTCCTTTATATCTAAGTATTCAACCTTCTGCATCTTCTCTACACTGTAAAGCTCCTTAATCATCTCAATCAGCTCTTCCTGTTTAACAGAAGAGGAGTGTCTTTTAATTGTTCCTTTCATGGCAGGATGTTTTACTCCTATCTGACTGAAAGCAGATTCTTCTGTTTTACCTTTTTTCAGCATCGTTTTGAATATCAGTAATCTGTTTATGTGATTCAGCAGAAGTGACTGTATTTCAAATGGATGGTGGGTTGTGTCTGTTAGCTCTCTGGTAGATTTTTATAACATCAGGTTTTTCTGGAAAAATCTGTCTAAAAAAACAAAAACATTCTGTGATATTTTCGGCGTAACCACATGCTCTACATCTTCCATTGTTATCTCTTTCCTTTTACCCACATATAGCAGTAGTTTCTCCACTTCATTCTTTGCTGTCCACAGGTCGTTGCCCAGCATTGATACAAGATACTTTAATGTTTCATCATCAATTTTTTTACCTGTTCCTTCTATCTTTTTCTTCACAGATATAAAAAATGCTTTTGGTGTCAGACTATTTGATACCACAACATCAGCAATACTCCTTACTGTTTTATAGGGTTCTTTAGAAAGTAATTTTTCCTTTCCACTAATAAGGAAAATCCTGTCTGGAAGTCTGATACCTTTCAGAAACTCAATGAAATCTTTTAACTCATTTTTTGACAGCCTACTGATAAAATTTTCAAATCCTGACAAAACAGCTATATTTCCTTCAGAGAACAGTGAAGAGCTGAAAAAAACCTCTCTCAACTGATTATATGTTGTCTCATCTCCCCAGAAGATGTGAATATCTGATATTTTCCTTATCTTATCAATCAGCTGTTTTTTAAAAATTCCTCATTTCCATAAATAAAAACGACAGGTTTCAACTGACCTAAATCAAAGTTTTTAATAAGCTGGACTATACTTTTTTCTGCCATTATTTACCTGTTAATATAGAAAAAATCCTTATGTTTACAACTCTCCCTATCTCTTCAATAGCGTATCTCCTTTCCACATCTCCTGTAAGACCAACACCTGTATACTGGGCCATCTCCTTTATATTCTTCTTTAAAACAGTTTCGTTCTTTCTGTTTTCCACTATAAAGTCAAGGTCTACAGAAACCTTGTATATACTTGCCCTCTGTGCAGGCGAGTATCCAATTGGAGAGATTCGTAAAGAGTTAATATTAACAACGATAAACCTTGTTGTCCTTCCTGAACATTCAAGTCTTCCTCCTGCAGAATATAACAGCATCGGAAACTGCTCTTGTAATAGTATCAAGGGCTGTTGCCTCAGCTCTTGGGAAATGTATTCTCTTTATACAGTAATACTCCTTCTTAATCTTCCCGTAATCAATAGATTTGTAGCCACAGGAGGCCAGAAGAATTGTTATAAGTATCAAAACTGTCCTCAATATCATAAAAATCTCTCCTCTAACTTCCTCTCAACATATGGATGAACCATTTTCGACAGGTCTCCGTGGTGGGATGCTACATCCTTTACTATGGAAGAACTTATATGTATAAGCTCCTGAGATGGCATAAGGAACAGTGTTTCAACATTGTCAAGATTGTAGTTTGTCATTGCTATCTGAAGCTCGTACTCAAAATCTGTAAAAAGCCTTACTCCTCTGACAATTTATTTTTGTGTTGTACTTTTTCATAAAGTTAACCAAAAGACCATCAAAAGGTTCAATAATAACTCTTCCCTCTCCAATATCCCTTACTGACTCTCTGAACATATCAACCCTCTCTTCAACAGAAAAAAGGGGTTTTTTACGGGGATTTTTTGCTATCGCCACCACAACATACTCAAATATGTTGAGAGCTCTCCTTACAATATCAATATGTCCGTAATGAACAGGGTCAAAAGTCCCTGGATACACACATATTTTCGTTATCATTTCTTTCTCCAGAAGGAGAGCAGTGTATCTCCGTATTTTCTTTCTTCATCAGCATTGAAGCTTCTGCTGCTTCTGTGTTCAAGCACAAATACACCCTCGTCCGACAGTTTTTCCAGGGCTGTCTTAATTAATTTATCATAATGTCTGTAGTTATATGGAGGATCTGCAAATATGATATCTATTTTTCCCTGAAAACTGCCTAAAAACTTAAGGGCATCTGTACTGATAACCTTAAAATTTTTAGAAAACTTAGAAGCTTTCTCTCTTATCTTCCCTGACCTTCTTCTATCCTTTTCAATGAAATAAACAAAACTGGCCCCTTTTTTCAGAGCTGTTATTCCCACTTCACCTGTTCCTGCAAACAGGTCTGCAAATGTCAGACCTGAAATATCAAACAGAATGTTAAAAAGTGCCTGTCTTACCTTGCTTGATGTTGGTCTGAGAGCATTCATAATTTAAATAATATCAGATTTGTTATAATATGAAAAAAGTTGTAAAGGAAGGAAATGAAAATTATTCTTGTTGCATTTATTTTTTTTACAGGGGTTTCTTCCGGTAAAGAGATTCCCAAATTCTTTGAAGACGATTACTACAATAGCCTGAAAAACAGTTATGCAAAAGAAAGATATAAAGCAGTGATGATTGATGATGGTATTCCCGAGCCAGATATCCAGAGGGGTATTGTTGACCTTGCTATTGGACTGCTGGGAATAAGGTACAGATTTGGTGGTGAGAGTATATGGGGAATGGACTGTTCAGCATTTGTCCAGAGAGTTTATGCAATGGCAGGGATTTCTCTACCAAGAACAGCAAGATATCAGGCTAAATACGGAATGTATATCAGCAGGGAGAATCTGAAGCCAGGAGACCTTTTATTTTTCAGAACTTACGCAAGATTTCCTTCCCACGTCGGAATTTACATAGGAGAGGGGAAGATGATTCATGCTTCATCGGCAGGAAAAAGAATAATAATCAGCAGTATAGACAAAGATTTCTACCTGAGAAATTTTCTGTTTGCAAAGAGACTGTTTTTATACAATCCAGAGGAGATAGTAGATGAACAGTAGAAGCACAACAATCCTTGTTGTCAGAAAAAATGGGAAAACAGTTATTGCCGGAGACGGTCAGGTAACACTGGGACACAGTGTTATGAAAGCATCAGCAAAAAAGATAAGAAAACTATATGACGGTAAAGTCGTGGTTGGATTTGCCGGCTCAGCAGCAGATGGACTTGCCCTTATGGAAAGATTAGAGGAAAAACTGAACAAATTCAGGGGAAATCTTCTGAAAGCAGCTGTTGAACTTGCAAAAGACTGGAGGACAGATAAATTCTTAAGAAGACTTGAGGCTGTTCTCATTGCAGCAGACAGGGAAAAGATGTTTCTCATATCAGGAAACGGAGATGTCATAGAACCAGATGAACCTGTCCTTGCAACAGGTTCAGGTGGAGACTTCGCAAGGTCTGCAGCACTGGCCCTCTACAGAAATACTGATATGGAAGCAAGAGAGATAGTTGAAGAAGCAATGAAGATAGCATCACAGATATGTATATACACAAACAATAACTTTACTATTGAAGAGCTGTGAAAAAACAGTCAGAAAAGATTTTTATACGTTGAGGTTGCACTCCCTGTATCCCAGTTCATGACATTCACGTACAGAGTAAAAAAAATACCAGACCTTGTAGGAAGGAGGGTACTTGTCCCTTTCAAAAAAACAAAGATGACAGGAATTATTACAGACATTTCAAAAGCTAACAGCCTGAAAAATATTAAAGATGTTGAGTATATACCAGACGAAGAACCTGTTTATCCTGAAGATTACATCACACTTTTAAAAAATATTTCTGAATACTATGTATGTCCTTTAGGCATAACAGCGTACTACTGTATGCCTGAAGGTTTAAGGTGGAAATACGACAAAAATCTGAAAAATGGATAAAACCCTTTAAAAAGGAAAAGATATACAGACTGGTGTCTCTCAAAGATGCCCCAAAGATATCACAGAAAGCAAAAGAACTTCTTGATTTTATTGGTGAAAGAGGAGAGATTACCCTTTCACAGATCAGGGAAGAAGGTTTTTCGATATCAACAGTGAACAGTCTCCTGAGAAAAGGCCTGATAGAAGAAATACCTCTTTTAGAGAGCGAGGAAAACATACCACCCTATGTTCTGAATCTGAAAGCAAAAGGTATAAAAAATGGTATCTTTGTTTACTGGGATTTTTGCGACAGAAGACTGAAGCATTACATAGAAATTGTATCTTACAATCTGTCTGAAAACAGAGGAACCCTGATTGTATTTCCAAACATCTCCTCAATCAGAGCAGTACATTCTCATTTTAAAAAGATATTTAGGAACCGACTGTTCTTATACCACGATGCCATGCCTGAGGAAGAAAAGATAAAAAACTGGTTCAGACTCAAAAATTCCGAAGGCACAGTAACCATAGGCACACTCTCTTCTATATTTGTACCAGTTAAAAATCTGAAAACAGTAATTATTGAGGAAGAGTTTTCTCCATCATATAAGAACCTGAGAAATCCACGATTTGATGTTAGGAGAGTAGCTTTTGAGATTTACAGAATAAAGAAAGATATTTCCCTAATATATGCTGCATCTGTCCCATCTGTAGAAACTTATTACCTTATAACAAAAGGAATAGCCAGGCCTTTAAGTAGTAAAAATCCTGTTAGAGAGACTAAAGCAAACGTAGAGCTTAAAAATATACCTATAACTGACCCTCATATAAAAAAATTGATGAAACAGAAAAATAAAAAGGTTCTTATTGTTACAAATAAAAAAGGTTATTTTTCCTATCTCTTCTGCCCAAGATGTGAAGAAGAGGTCAGATGTACAAGATGTGACGTTCCTCTAAAAGTTTATTCAGATAAAGAAATCCTTTTTCTGCAGTGTGAGCTCTGTGGAAAGAAATTTCAGTATATAAAAGAATGCCCTGAATGTGAAACACCTCTCAGAGAAACAGGATATGGACTGGAAAAGATAAAAGAAACTATCCAGAAAGAGCTGAATACAGATATTTTCCCAGCAGAAGAAAAGAAAGGGAGAATCAATATAACCACAACCCTCTCAGGTAAGGGATTTTTAATTGGGAATTATCATTATGTGATAAACGTAAACCCAGACTACCACCTTTTCCTTCATGACTTCAGGGGGATGGAAAATTTTTTCAGAGCCGTGCTGTATCCATATTACAAAGCAGAAGAAAAATATATAATCCTCTCCGGCCTTGAAAAAGACAGTTATCCAATCAAAACAGTTCTCCATAAAGATATACATAGCTTTTATCTGTCTCAGCTAAAAGAAAGGAGACAGTTAAACCTTCCCCCTTTCAGCAGGATTATACTTCTTACTTTTGAGAAAAGAAATCTTTCTCCCCATCAGATTGAAACAATATTCAGACAGTGGATAAAGGAAAACAAAATAAAAAATATAGATTACGATGGTCCTTATTATGCTTTTTACTCCTACATAAGGGAGAAAAAAAGAGTTCAGATAACCCTGAGAAATTTCAGAGAGAAGGAAAAACTGAAAAATCTTTTCAGACTTACAGGAAAAAAAGGTATAAAATTAATTATAGATGTTGAGCCTAAAAAACTCCTTTAGGAGGAAAGATGGAAAAGCTGTTCTCCCCCTGGAGAAGTCAGTATATAGAAACATACGACAGGATGGAAGATTGCTTTCTGTGTGAAGCTGTGAAAAATCCTGAAGAGGATGAAAAAAGACTCGTTTTATATAGAGGAAAAAGGGCATTTATCATTATGAACCTCTATCCTTACAACGCAGGGCATCTTATGGTTACACCCTATGAGCATACAGGAGATTTTCTCCAGTTAGATGAAGAAACATTGTGCGAAGTTTCAAAGCTAACAAAATTAGGAATAAAGATACTTAAAAAAACCTTAAATCCTGACGGATTTAATCTTGGATACAACCTTGGAAGAGTTGCAGGTGCAGGACTGGAAACACATCTTCATAACCATATTGTTCCCAGATGGAATGGAGATACTAACTTCATGCCCGTAATAGGAGAGGTCAAAGTAATATCACAGGATTTGAAAGATATATATCAGAAACTGAAAAGAGCATTAGAGGAAGAAAATGTGGAATAAAATAAAGCTGATTCTTTGGCTTATTATACTACTTGCAGTTGCATATTTTGTATCAATGAATACGACGCCAAAAGTTTCTGTAAACATCCTCCCTACACTGAAAACACCGGAAATTCCTCTGGCACTGGTAATTATTGTCAGTATAATAATTGGAGCTGTTCTTATACTTATATTCACCATAACCGACTGGATATCATACAAGATAGACAGGATAAAACTTGGTAGAAATATAAAAAATCTGGAGAAAGAGGTAGAAAGACTGAAAAAACAGTTAGAAGAAAAAGAGCAGACAGTAAAGAAACTAAAAGGGGAGATGGAAGTTCTGAAAAACAAAGAAAAAATCACAGTAAAAAAAGGAGAAGAAGAAAGTGGGACTGTATGACAGGGACTACATGAAAGAGAGAAAAACAGGTTATTCACCAAAAAGAAGCCCAGACAGTTCTAAAATCATTCTTATTGCTATTATTTCTTTTATACTGGGATTTATTTTAGGTAAAATTATATAAAACTCCAAGGAGGAAAAAATTGGGAATCGGCAAGAGAGTTAGGTTAGAGAGAATAATGAACAGGGATACAGGTAAAACCGTTATAGTTCCTATGGATCATGGGGTAAGTTCAGGACCTATGAAAGGTATTATTAATATAAAAGAAACTGTTGAGAAAATAGCAGAAGGGGGAGCTAATGCAATAATACTACATAAGGGTATTGTTGAGCAGGGACACAGAGGAAAAGGAAAGGATGTGGGACTTATCATACATATGTCTGCATCAACAGACCTTTCCCTGAGGAAAAACGATAAGGTTTTAGTTTGTACAGTGGAAGAGGCAATAAAACTTGGTGCAGACGGAGTATCCATACATGTTAACATAGGTGCAGAAGATGAAAAACAGATGCTGAAGGATTTTGGAACTGTATCAAAGGCATGTTTAGACTGGCAGATGCCACTTGTGGCTATGCTTTACTACAGAGGACCGGAAGTGAAAAATCCCTTTGACCCTGATGCGATAGCTCACATAGCAAGAATAGGAGCTGAGCTTGGAGCAGATATTGTTAAAGTACCGTATACAGGAAGTCCAGACACATTCAGAAAAGTTGTGGAAGGGTGTCCTGTTCCAGTAGTTATAGCAGGAGGCCCAAAGGTTAGCTCCGACAGGGAGCTTCTACAGATGATTTATGATGCTGTTGTTGTTGCAGGATGTGCAGGTCTGTCTGTTGGAAGAAATATATTCCAGCATGATGATGTTGCAAAAGATAACATACGTTCTATCAAAAATAGTCCATGAAAATATAACAGTTGAGCAGGCAATGGAGATTTTAAGTGGCTGATATGAAAAAGGTTGTCGTTATTGGCGGAGGGTATGCGGGAGTATCATTCATCAGACAGTTCTCAAAATTTGATGTAGATGCTGAAGTCTATCTTATTGACCAGAATCCTTATCAGTATCTTCAACCTGAGGTTTACAGTTTTATCGCAAACGAATCCATAATATCTGACATTATTATAGACCTATCAACGCTGTGTAAAGGTCTTAGGAAAAACATCCACTTCTTTAAAGAGAAGGTTGAGTATATTGATCCTGAGAGAAATGAAATTTATGGAGATAGATTCAGTCTTAAATACGACTATCTGATAGTATCAGCAGGGAGCAGAACATTTTTCCCACCTATAGAAGGGTTGAGAGAACATGCATCAGGGGTGAAAACTTTAGATAGAAGCCTTGATTTTAAACAGAAATTTGAGAGAAAGATACTTCAGAAGATAAAAGAGGAAGGAAAAGTGTTATATAGTGAAGGAAAATCAGTTTAACATTATAGTTGGAGGAGCAGGACTTGCAGGAGTAGAAATAGCAGCTGAAATGGCATACTATGCGCGGGAATTTTTTAAAAAAATAGGATTCCTGTGCGATGGGTTGAGTATAACACTAATAGAAGCAGCAGACAGGATACTGCCAGGAATGGATGAGTTTGTATACGAAACAGCATATAAAAGACTGAAATCTCTCGGAATTAACATACTGACAGGAAAAAAATCATAAAGGTTGACTGTGAAAATGTTTATCTTGAAGACGGAGATTACATATAAACAGGACTTTTTCATATGGACAGGTGGAATTGTAGCAAGCTCCCTCATCGAAAGACTAAAAGTAAAAACAAACAGGAGGAAACAGGCCATTGTTGATGAGTATTTCAGACCTGAAGGAATAGAAAATATATTTATCATCGGTGATTGCGCAGAGATAATAAATTATGAGACAGGAGAGATACTTCCTCCAATGGCACAGATTGCAATACAGACAGGAGAGATTACAGCAAGATACATAAAAGACATGATAAAAGGAAAAAAACCACAGGTGGAAAGTCCTGTATTCAGAGGAATGGTTTCAGCACTTGGCGGAAAGTATGGGGTTGGTATGATAAAGAATGGTATAAAGTTCAGAGGTTTCCCTGCATATCTGTTTAAGGAACTTGTCTTTCTCCATTATAAACTTCCCCTCAGACATATATCAAAAAGAGGCTACAGGAGACTTTTAAAGCAGTGAAAGTTCTGATAACAGGAGCAGCAGGATTTATAGGAAGTCATCTATGTGATAAATTCTTAAAAGAAGGCTTTTATGTTATAGGACTGGATAACTTCCTTACAGGCTCTCCAGATAATATTGCTCATCTTTTTGGTAACAAAAATTTTCGTTTTATTGAGTATGATGTAACAAACTATATATATATACCTGACGAGATTGACATCATTCTCCACTTTGCATGTCCTGCATCACCAGTAGATTACTTAAAACATCCTATCCACACAATGAAGGTGGATTCCTTAGGAACACTTCACACTCTTGGTCTTGCAAAGAGGAAAAATTCCCGTTATGTATTTGCATCTACATCAGAAGTTTATGGAGACCCTCAGATTCATCCCCAGCCTGAAACATACTGGGGAAATGTTAATCCTGTAGGTATAAGGTCTGTTTATGACGAGGCAAAAAGGTTCTCAGAAGCTATGAGCATGGCCTATTATAGAGAGCACGGAATAGATGTAAGAATAGCAAGAATTTTTAATACGTATGGAGAAAGAATGAGAATAAACGATGGCAGGGTGATACCTAACTTTATATCACAGGCTCTTGAAGGAAAAAAGCTGACTGTATATGGAGACGGAACACAGACAAGAAGCTTTTGCTATATAGATGACATGGTGGAAGGAATCTTTCTCCTTGCTGTAAAAGAAAACCTTGACGGAGAAATATTTAACCTTGGAACCCCCAAAGAACATACCATCATTGAGATAGCCAGAAAGATTGTACATATGACAGGCTCAAACTCCGGGATAACATTTCTCCCACCACTGGAAGATGACCCAAAAAAGAGATGTCCAGATATATCAAAAGCAAAAAATGTTTTAGGATGGAAGCCAAAAATTTCTCTTGACGAAGGACTTGAAAATACGATACAGTATTTTAAACTTAAAATAAACATAAAAAAATAATAAAAACGGAGGAGCATGAGATGGAACCATGGATACCTTTCATTATCATGACAATCTTCACAATCTTTACAGGCATTTTAACATTTAGTTTAGGGGCACTTAAAAGAGGAGAAGAGTAATACCGGATAGTGGGTTCTGGTGAACAGATAGGGAACATCTTTTTCTTTGGTTTCCTGTCTTTTTTTCCTTTTTTAGGATACCTTCTGTTTGAGCCTTTTCTAAAGGTTTTAATTCTGTCTATTCTTATAACTATTATCTTTTATCCGGTTTATCTTAAGGTTGAGAAAAAGCTGAAAAACAAAATTCTCGCTTCATTTCTTATGACACTTCTGATTTTTTTATTCATCATCATACCTTCCATAACCCTTGTAGCATTCTTTGTAAATCAGATTATCACTGTATATCCATTAATTATTGAAAATATATCTAAATACAGAGATGTTGAGGTTTTAATAAAGGAGCTACCTGTTGTTTCAAAGATTTATACCATCCTTGAAAACAGCCTGAAATCCCTTAATGTCAATGTTGATATAGGTGACGCAATAAGAGGAATTGTTAATGAGATTGTATCCTTTGTTATACAGCAAGGTAAAGGCATATTCCTGGATATTACGCTCCTTGTAGTCGGTATCATTATAATGCTTATTACCATATTTTTCCTTTTTAAGGATGGGACACATCTGTACAACAGGATTTACAGTATAATACCTCTTCCCGACAAAGATAAGACTTTCCTGATATCAAAGAGCTACAGTGCCATACAGGGAGTTGTTTTAGGCTCTGTCCTAACAGCTATTGCTCAGGGAATACTGTCATTTATCGGTTATTTTGCTATAGGTTTAGAGATGAGCTACTTCTGGGCTTTTATAACCTTTATTGCTGCATTTATTCCTGTTGGAGGTGCTTCTCTCATATGGGTTCCTATCGCTGTTTACACTCTATTTACAAAAGGCTTTTTAACAGCTTTTCTCTTTTCTATCTATGGAACACTGGTAATAAGTACTATTGATAACATAATAAAACCTGTTGTGATAGGGGATAAAACAAACATACATCCAATGGTTTTAGTTTTTGCAATACTTGGAGGACTGAATATGTTTGGTTTTATAGGTATATTTCTGGCTCCCATAATAGTTGTTATGATTGACAACATGCTGCTCCTCTTCAAAAAAAAATATGTTTCTCCGTCTTAAAAACCAAAAGGTGTTGAAAAACCGCCTCCTGACTCTTTTTTTATAATCCCCTTCTGCTTTCCATAAAACTCAATCTGCACTATGTCCTGCTCAACAGGAATCTGTTTTGGGCAGTAAAAACTGCAGTATTTACAGTGAACACAGCTTGTTATATGGTCTTTTTCAGCAAGGACTATTCTCTCGTCTTTTAGAGCATCATTCTTATCTTTCCAGAACCTGAAAGTTTTAACAAAATTTACAGGTCCTCCAAAATCCCTGTCTACATCAAAAGCTGGGCATGCAGAGTAACATATACCACACAAAATACAGTCTGTCTCCCTTTCAAATTTTTGTAAATCTTCAGGATAGACAGGCTGAAACTCCTCAACAGGTTCAAACCACCCTTTGACATCCTTTATTCTGTACAGAAACTGTTCATGGTCTGTTATAAGATCTTTTATTACATTCATATTTGACAGAGGTTCAACAGTAATAGTTCCATCTTTTAGATAATCTTTTATTTTTGTTTTACATGCAAGGACATGATGTTCTCCGTTTATTTTTACGCCACATGTTCCACAGATTGCTGCCCTGCACTGAACCCTGAATGAAAGTGTAGGGTCATCACTGCTCTGTATATTCATTAATGCCTCAATAACCGTTGTTCTTTCTTCAATATCCAGCCTATACTCCTGATACCACACTTTTTCTCCATCAAATCTCCTTACATTTATGATAATTTCCATAACACTCACCTCTACAATATAATATTCATCATAATTTTTAAAAATAGAAAAACTAAAATTTAGAAATAACATTATACAGAGGTAGAGTATATATGAGAAGGTTAATTATCATATTTTTTGCAATTATTCCCTCCCTTGCACTGGGCAAAGGCCTGAGACCCTACATGTTCCAGCTTAAAGACGAAAATGGGAAAACTGTCAGTCTTGAGCAGTTAAAAGGAAATGTCATTTATCTTATCTTCTGGTCTAAAAACTGTCATACCTGCAGAGAAGAACTCCCCCAGATAAACAGGCTGTACAGAAAGTTTAAAGACAGGAATGTTAAATTTTTTGCAGTAATAATCGATGAAAAAAATAGACAGAAAATAAAACAGATAAAAAAACAGTGGGGATTCAGTTTTCCGGTTCTGGTTGGAAATGATGTTGTAAAAAGCAAATACCGTATAATAGGGACACCTATCACATATATACTGAGAAAAGACCTTACTATTGGTAAAATAATCTATGGTGCATACAGCCTGAAGAAGCTTGAAAAATATATTAACAGATTTTTAGAGGAAAAAAGATGATTGAAACAGTCTCCATAGGAACAGCATTCCTTGCCGGTATTGTTGCTTTTCTCTCTCCCTGCGTTTTACCTATCATACCAGGATACATAGCATATATATCAGGGATTACTGCTCAGACTGCACAGGAAGAGAGTAAAAAAATAGACTGGAGTGTTGTATATTCAGCAGTAGCATTTGTTATAGGATTTTCAATTGTTTTTACAGCTCTGGGAGCTGCTTCAACATTTGTGGGACAGCTTCTTCAAGAATACAAATATATAATATCAAAGGTTGCTGCCATTCTTGTTATTCTTCTCGGAGTCCACTTTACTGGAGTATTCCAGTCTCAAAAAGCTAAACAGTGGCTGTTTATCATATCTGGTATATCTATAGTCGTTTACGGTGCAAGCATCGGAATAACAAAAAATATCTTTAATGATTTAATTTTGCTTCCGGTAATAGGGATAGCACTTTTGTTGTTTTATTTTTCCGGTTTATACAGGGTTCTGTACCGGCAAAAAACAACCCAGATAAAGAAAAAACCTGCTGGAATAATAGGAGCGTTCATTGTAGGAATTGCTTTTGCCTTTGGATGGTCTCCATGTATCGGTCCAGTCCTTGGAGCCATACTCCTGTATGCTTCACAGCAGGAAACAGTTATGCAGGGGGTAATGCTTCTATTTGCCTTTTCTATGGGATTAGGTATTCCCTTTATACTGACTGCAATGGCAATAAACCAGTTTTTCAGATTCTTTAACTTTATGAAGAGATATTTCCTCTTTATTGAGATAGTTGGGGGACTTCTACTGATATTTGTTGGCATTTTACTCCTGACCGGCAGTCTTGAGAAGATATCGGCCCTGTTTATCTAACTTTTTAATATAAATGGACTGAATGCCTTTGTTGCGATAATCACACTGTCCCCTTCCCTGAGGTTTTCCACCTCTTCAGGGTCTGCAACAACTTTTATTATATTATTTCCAATCAGAACAGATACGATAAAAACAGTTTCATCTCTTTTTATTGATAAAACCGCCCCAGAAAATTTTACTTTACCACTGATTTTTTCCTGAATAAATACATCTTCAGGCCTTCCTTTCTTCACAATCTTTCCCTTATCTACAACAAAAACAACATCAGACAGACGAAAAACTTCTGAAAAATCATGGCTTACCATAACAGTCGTCAAATCAAACGCTCTGTGTATCTTCACAAGTTCTTCCTGTAAATTTCTACGGGTTTCGTAATCAAGTGCAGAAAGAGGCTCATCAAGGAGGAGTATATCTGGTTTTCTTGCAACAGCCCTCGCAACTGCCACCCTCTGTTTCTGACCACCTGAAAGGGTATCTATTGTTCTGCTTCTTAAATCTGTAAGCTCAGTTATCTCTAAAATTCTCTGTAAAAAATTTTTATCCCTGCTTTCCATACCAAAAGCCACATTCTCCTCAACACTCATGTTTGGGAAGAGGGCATAATCCTGAAAAACAAACCCAACTTTTCTTTTCTGAGGAGGCAGGTTTATCTTTTTACTGCTGTCAAACCACACATTACCGCTTATCTCTATATAACCTTCATCAGGCTGAAGTAGACCTGCAATAGCTCTCAATATAGTAGTTTTACCTGCTCCCGACTTACCAAATACAGTTATAAAGCTTTTATCCTCTGCAGATATATTAACATCAAGTATAAAATTTCCCTGTCTGCCTTTAAGTTTCTTTTTAATCTTTATCTTCATAGACTATCTGCCTTTGCAAATCTTTTATTGACAGTATAAACAGTTATCAAAATCAGAAATGTTATAACAAAAAGTACAGCTGCATACATGTTCGCCCTATCATAGTTAAGGGCTTCCACTTCTTCATAAATAGCTATTGAGGCCACCTTTGTCTCACCTGGAATAGAACCGCCAATCATAAGAACAACTCCAAACTCACCTACAGTGTGTGGCAAATGTGAGAACAATCCCTGTTAGTAAAAAATGTTTCATGTTTGGAAGCAAAACCCTGAGCAGTGTTTCTACCTTTCCTTTACCTAAAGTATAAGAGGCTTCAATTATACTATTACTGATAGACTGAAACCCAGACTGAAGGGGATGAACCATAAAGGGAAGACTATATACAACCGAGCCTAAAACGAGTCCTTCAAATGTAAAAATCATCTTAAGCCCAAACAATTTATCCAGAATCTTTCCCAAAAAACTATCTGGACTGAAGAGAACAATGAAATAAAAACCTAAAACAGTAGGAGGAAGAACAAGAGGCAGGCTTATAACAGTGTCAACAACAGGTTTTTAATCTGAAATCTCTATATGACAGGAAATAAGCGAGCAGGTATTCCTATTATCAGAAGAATAACTGTTGTTATTGTGGCAAGCTTTAAAGTAAGAAAAACTGTTTCTAAAAACTGACTATCCATCATCTTTCTCCATAAGACTTACCTCATTTGTTTTGACAAAGGCCATTATCTCATCTCCCTACAGTTATTCCCATTTTTTCTGCAGACTTTGTTGTTATAATAGACCTGATTAACTTTCCTCTGCATTTTAAAGTCAGCCTTGTAAGAATTCTTCCCTTTTCAATCCTTTCAACACTGCACGATATTTTATTTCTCAAACTGAGCATTCCTGAAACATTTTTACCTACAGACACTTCTGTCTCTTTAAATAGAACATAAACCTCTTCTCCAATCTTCAGATAAGTAGCAGTCTGTGGTGTTTCAACAACAACTGCACACATGTTGCCTATCTCTGTTTCTATCTCAACAAGAGAGATATTATCAGAGCTCTCTATATTTTTAATCTTTCCTATTATTTTATTCACCTGTTTTATACCCGTATTTTTTCAGTATATCCCTGCCTTTTTTTGAGAAAATGAGCTTAACGAACTCCTCTACATATGGGTTATTCTTCCCATTTTTTAAGATAACTACCCCCTGTCTTATCGGTTTGTACAGCTCAGGATTTACCTCTATCCATATACCTTTACCTCTCATCTGAGGAGAAAGAACAACAGACCTGGAAGTAAAACCAACATCAACAAGTCTTTTATAAATATACTGGGTTGATTGGGAAACACTCTCCCCGTATACCAGTTTTCTCAAAACCCTGCTGTATATTCCAGACTTTTTCATTGCCCTTACAGCTTCTTCACCGTAAGGGGCATTCCTTGGGTTTGGAACTGATACTTTATTTATATAATCTTCCAGCAGTATATTCATTCCTTTTTCCCTCAGAGGTATATTTTTCATACTCCACAGAACAAGGACTCCTCTGGCATACACACGGGGTTTTGAAAGGGGCCAGGCCTTTTCTGTACAGATATTCTGGATACTTCATGTTAGCAGACATAAATATATGATAGGGGGCCCCCCTTTCTATCTGGGCTGTTAGCTTACCTGAAGAGGAAATAACTGTTACAACTCTGACATCTGGATATCTGGACTCAAACAGTTTTATCAGCTCTCTCAGTGGATACTGGACGTTAGCCGCTGCGGCTATTTTCAGACTGTCCCCATAAGAAACAGTAAAGAAAGACAATAAAAAAATAATCAGGTATCTCAATTCCTCACCTCAACCGTTATTGTTTATATTATATAACGCTTTACTGAAAGTACAAATAGTATTATCGATATATTAATCATCAATTATTAAAATTCAAAAAGAACTCAGATTAAACTTTCAATAAACAGTAAGTATATGAATTTTATAACAGTTTTAAACATCAGTAATGATTATTGTTGAAAATACTCCCATTTTTATAATATTAGTAGTATTATGTTTATTATTCAAAATCATAATATATATCATCATGAAAAACTATTAATGCTGGAGGCTGTTTATGAAGTTTACAGATAAGATTCTAAACATACTGTTCTCAATGAAAACAACAGTTATTCTATTGCTGATATTTGCAGCTGCAGTTGGAGTAGCAACATTTATAGAAAATGATTTTGGAAGGGAAACCGCTTATGCTCTTGTTTACGGTTCAAAATGGTTAGAACTTCTAATGACATTACTGGTTATCAACCTTACAGGAAACATTATCAGATACAAAATGTGGCAGCCTAAAAAAATTCCACTTCTGATATTCCATGTGTCTTTCATCATAATATTTATTGGGGCTGCCATAACAAGATATTTTGAGTTATGAAGGAATGATGCACATAAGAGAAAAGCAGGAACAGAACCCAGATTTTCTCCAGAGACCCTTTCCTCCAGATAAAATTAAAAGACGGAAAAAAGTCATATTATTTGGAGAAACCCCTCCTCCTTTCAGCTATAGGATTTAATGACTTTGAGGAAAAGATAGAAATTAACGGAAAACCTTTAATAGTAAAATACAAAACTACATAAAAGCGTGTTCAGAACAGAGATTAAGGAAGACCCAGAAGGGCAACCAATAATAACACTCAGAGCTTCAGCTGGAATGGACAGTGTAGACCTGACAATGAAAGAAGGTTCTATAGAAGACTTTGGAAGTTTTGCCTTTATATTTGAAAATCCAGAAAAGTTCAGAAAAAAGCTTGAAGGAAAGGATTTTGTATTCTTTTATCTGAAAGATGGAAAGTTTTATCTTTTATCTAACCTTCCAGTTATGTGGATGAAGATGTCTGACCAGTCAAGAGGACAGATTAAAGCAGGAAATGAATATCCTTTAAATGAAGGGATACTATATTCTGCTGGAGGACTGAATTTTGTTATAAAACAGGCCGTTTCTAAAGGTAAAGAGGTGGTAGTCCCTCTTCCAAGGGATAAAAAGGTGCTTCAGAACTCAACGGTGTTGTCAGCTCTATTCGTAGAAGTAGAATATGACGGAGAAAAAAAAGAGGTAGTTCTGCTTGGAAGGGGAGGAAGCACTCCCGGCATACCTACACAGTTCAAACTAAAAGATATTGAGATAAAAATGGAATGGGGGGCAAAAGTTATCACATTACCGTTTAGCTTATATCTGAAAGACTTTGTGATGCGAAAGTATCCCGGCTCCAATAAACCTTCTTCATACGAAAGCCATGTTATTGTAAAAGACCCAAAAAATGGTAAAGAGTTTGAATACAATATACATATGAACCATCCCCTTGTTTACGGAGGTTACAAATTTTTCCAGTCCTCTTATGACCCCGACGAGCTTGGAACTGTCCTGTCTGTAAATCACGACCCTGGAGTAATACCAACATATATCGGATACACTCTTCTTACTATTGGACTCTTTTTAAATCTGTTAAACCCTTTTAGTAGATTTGGGAGGACTTTAAAGATGTTAAACAAAAACCAGAATAACATAAAGTCTCTACTGTTAGTTATATTATTTTCAGGACTGTTTTACAGTGCCACAGCCTATCCGGGAATGTCTGAAGGAAATTCTCAAAAACAGGTAGTCCCACCAAAACCTGACATGGAAGAGATACTACAGACAGTTAAAAAAATAGACACGAAAACATGCAGAAAAGTTTGGAACAAAGTTCCTGTCCAGAGTGGGGATGGAAGGATAAAAACCGTTTGATACACTGTCATTGGAGGTTGTAAATAAAATACACGGAAGTGATTCTGCCATTGGACTGACTCACAATCAGATTGTTTTAGGTATGTTTCTTATGCCAGGACCATGGCAGTATGTAAAAATTATAAAAGTCAAACATCCTGCTATCAAAAAGATGTTAGGTGTTCCTATAGATAAGAAATACATAGCATTCATAGATGCTTACGATGAGAAAGGAATGTATAAACTGGCCCAGGCTGTTGAGTCAGCAAGAAGAAAAGACCCTTCTCAGAGAAATCAGTTTGAGAAAGAGCTGTTAAAGCTTGATGAAAAACTTTACATAATGTATTTAGCATTTACAGGAGAAATTCTCAGGATATTCCCAAAAGAAAACGACCCTAACAACACATGGTATGGTCCAAGGGATGCACTGAATAGTTTTCCTCAAAAACAGAAAGAAGAGGTTGCAGCTATTTTGTCTAAATATATCCATGGCGTTCAGAAAGGCCTGCAGGAAGGAGACTGGAGCTCTGCAAATATGGCAATTGAGAGTATAAAAGATTTCCAGAAAAAGTATGGGTATAAAGTTCTACCTTCACAGACAAGACTGAAAGCAGAAATACTATACAACAAACTCCTTATATTTGAAAGACTGACTCCTTTTTACTTTCTTGTAGGTCTTCTATCTATCACTTTTATATTTATTCAGATTTTCAAGACAGATTCAAAATTCCTCAAAATATCATTCAATTTATTGGTTTTGATGCTGTTCGTCCTGTTTCTAATCCACACCTTTGGACTGGGCTTGAGATGGTATGTTGCGGGACATGCCCCATGGACTGATGCCTATGAATCTATGCTCTTTATATCGTGGGCTGCTGCTTTTGCCGGAATAGTGTTTGCTAAAAAATCTCCATTTGTTCTGGCTTCTGTCGGAATGTTTGCAGGGGTTTTCCTGTTTGCAGCCCATTTAGGATGGCTTGACCCACAGATTACCACAATAGTCCCGGTTCTTAAATCTTACTGGTTGTTGCTACATGTGTCTGTTCTAACTGCCAGTTATGGATTTTTAGGTCTTGCAGGTATTTTGGGACTATTATCACTGATATTTTTTGCAATAAAATACGAAAAACTGTTAGGAAAGGAAAGGGTTTTAAAACTGGAAAATGGAATAAAAGAAGCGATAAAAATTGGAGAACTATCTCTTATAATCGGGCTGTCTCTTATTATTGTAGGAAACTTTTTAGGGGCAGTGTGGGCTAATGAATCATGGGGCAGATACTGGGGATGGGACCCTAAAGAAACCTGGACGGCTGTGTCCATATTAGTTTACGCTGCTATTGTTCATCTGAAATATATACCTCAGTGGTATTCACACTATAAGATGGCAGTATTTTCTGTTTTAGGATATTTTGCAATACTGATGACATATTTTGGGGTTAACTATTACCTGTCCGGACTGCACTCATATGCAGCTGGAGACCCTGTTCCCATACCAACATGGGTCTACTGGGCACTGGGAATAATTGGAATACTGATAATCATGGCATACAGAAACAGAAGATTAAGCAGTTGACAGCAAATTTGAATAAGATATTGACTTTTATATAGATTTTTTATAGATTTATATCAGGGGGTGGGAGTATATATAGTATATTTTTGACACGTTATTTATATATGTTAAATTTTATATTTTATCGGGGGTAGGACTATGAGATGGCTGAGAGGTGGTCTGGTTGCTGTAGTCATTTTCGGTTCAGCAACGGCAGCAACAGAAGACATAAGGGCAACTGTTCACAATCTTTCCACTTACAGTGACCCTGCAGCAGGAGGTACCAATGAAGTCTGCGTATTCTGTCATACACCTCACGGAGCAAACAGTAATTTTAGTGGAGCTCCCCTGTGGAACAAACCTATTGATACAACAGTAACATTTCAGGTTTACGGTGGAGGGCAGACAATAGGTGGGACAACAGTTGGCCAGCCGGGAGATACATCAAGGGCATGTCTTTCCTGCCACGATGGCGTGAGTGGTGTTAACGTTGTAATAAATGCTCCTGGTTCAGGAAATTACGACCCGAATGGAATATATCTCAACTACAGAGGCTCAACAGCACCATGGAGAATGCCTCTTCTTTTTGCTGTTGGTAAAAACGGAGCAGGAGGAAATTACGACCTCAGAGACGACCATCCTATAGGAATGGTTTATAGAGGTAATGAAACAAATCCTCCTGCCAGTCTGAAACCAACATCAACGCCTCTTACTGGGTGGAATACATCTGGAGACCCTGACGGAAGTGGAGGGCCTTCTATAGGAGACCTTCTGAGAAATGGAAAGGTTGAATGTGTATCCTGCCACAATCCACACCTGAATGCCCCAAGATTTTTAAGGTCTGGTGATGGAAATGCAAACAGTAATCTGTGTATGGCATGCCACGACAAATAAAAAGGGGCCTTTGCCCCTTAATGCTGTAGCATAAACTTTATCAGTGCATCTAACTCTTCCTCAGACATTGCCCTGAACTTGCCCATCTGAGTTTTCATCATGTTAAATCTGTCTGGCCATATAATAGGGTCTACCTGACCCAAAAGAAACTGTTTAAGCTGTTTTGGATTGTTTTTATAAAACTCTGCTATTGTCTTTAGAGAAGGTCCAATGGCGTCTTTTGTTTCCTTATGGCAGATAGGACACTGATTCTTTTCAAAGATTTTTTTTCCATCAACTGCATATGAGACCGTAAATACAAGTAGTAATACTGCCGTTAAAACTGATGCTCTTTTCATCTTTTTTCCCCTCCTGCTTGTTTTTTTCTGTTTTTCTTCAAGGACTTTAACTTTTGATATTAACCATTTATCTTTTACTTTTTTCAACAGATACTTTACTCTGTACTGGATGTATGTTTCAGGAAGAACTATTCTGTTAATTCTTCTATCATAGTAACTGTAAATCCAGATCTCCCTTGTTATAACTTCAGCTTTTTTTCCACTTACTTTTACAAAATCAAAGTTTAAGTTTTTTAGCTCAGCATCCATAAACAGACCATTCTCGTGCCATGACTGAATCCATATATACAGTTTTCTTGCCACATCGTAGGTTGCTATATCTTCCATCATTCTGACAAATGTCCTTATATCCCTGTGTCTATCACTTTTGCTCTCCTCAATAATTATCCTGTTATACACTTTTATAACTTCCTTAATGTTTTCTACATCAGCCATCTTCCCATAAGAAGGGAATACAAGAACATATATAAAAGTTAGTGTCACAGCTATTTTAAGGATAGGAATCATAACCTCCTGCATTTGTGTTGTGACACATTCCCCCTCCTCCACAGGAAGGCGCATATATGCATCTCTGTTGCTCATAGTAGTATTCCATCTAAATCCTCTCATTCTCAGCTGTAGTATCCCATTATAGTTGTAGTTGTAAGGCTCTGGCATTGTCTCATATCCTATAAGTCTTGATACAGGAGAGCCGTGAGGGACTGCAACGTGACATTCAACACATGCAATTGTTCTCATAGGCATAGGTCTCCACATCATATGTACTTCTGCTTGAGTGAGGTCATGACAGTTTGTACAGAAAAGACCTTGAGTAGAGTTATTTTTAACGTCAAGAGTAGTATATAAAGTTCCATCTGGTTTAGTAGGCCAGTTTGTGTTAGGACCCTTTAGCATAAATTTATGGGTTGAGCCGTGGGGACCTCTTGGGTCAACACCGTCTTCTGCATCAGCACCGTGACAGTCTGTACAGTACATTGTCTGATTTCCCACATTTGCATTCCATGGAGGAAGAAGCTGTGCAGGAGTCAATGGGTCAGCATACCTGCCATTTGCCTGATTCCATCCACTCAGTGTCCCCATCTCGTTTGTTGTCATAACAACAGGATGGGCAGACCTGTTGTACGGATTAAACTCACATGACTGGTCTGTAAGAACTATGTTTGATTGAGAAGATATAAACTGTGTTGTACAGTCTCCTGATGGACTGTCTCCAAGACCCCATCTGGAATGACATTTCATACATATCTGGTACTCTTTCTGAGCTTCAGCTATTGTGTTGTAGGTTGTTGGCTGTGTCCACCTGGAGGGCCATACAGGTTCAACACCATAGACACCCTGAAGCACATTGGATACAGCATTTGATGGGTTCTGGGGATACCAGCCTGATGCATCGGCAGGTGTTGCATGGTTTCCAGGAGATGCTTTGTGAGGATTGTGGCAGTCCATACATTCAGCATGTTTTGAATCGCTAAACTTAACGCTGAACGTTCCTGCCGGATCTATTTCTGTAGATGTGTAACCGTATAAAACATCTAATATTGTATGAATCCCAGATATTGTCTTTACAGGATGACCAAATGGTCTGTCTGGTGGCAGTAATGTTTCTATATCCTTCGCTCCACCGTTGCCATGACATGGAGCTGTATTTGAAGCTGAAGATGCTCCAGTAAAACATGTATTTTCTTCTACTTTCCTGAGCAGTGGCTTACCCTGTGAGTGGTGGGGTGTATGGCAGTTTCCACATCCTAAATCTGCAACAGTAACAGGGGAACCCTCTCCATACTTTGAAGTTACATTTGGGTCCGTATAGGTCAGGGTCTGTGTATCATGTGCACTGCCTGTCCATCCAGGTTTATCGTGACAGGAGATACATGTCTGCTTGAAATCCTGTGCAAGATTACCAACATCTACCCTTAGAAACTGCTTGTTTTGCTTATGGGGGTCGTGACAGGAAGTGCATTCAACATAAGATTTCCCCCCATAATTGTAGAGCTTTATAGGAGGAAGGGGATTAGGGTTTCTAAGTTCTACAGTTTTTACTGTTCCATCCCCAAATGTTTTCTGGATGTTAGGATTATACTCTACTGCAACTGGATGATGAACAGACAGGTCTGAGCCTATGAAAGTCCTGAGGGTTGACGGCAGTGTTCCATCCGGGTTAACATTCTGCATCTGTATAATACTGTTTCCAAGCTCTGTTCCTCTAACAATATAAACGGCACCTATTGCTACTGTTCCATCATGGCAGGACAGACACTGTCTTGAAACAATACCTGGCTGTCCCTCAACCTCTGAAAGTTGCATTGGAGTAGGATAGTTTATCCTTCCAATAAACTCACTGTCATATAGATTGTAAACAGTAGTTGGCATTTTCCTGTTCCACAGAGGTGTTCCTTCCCTCTCATGGTGGGGAATATGACAGAAAACGCATATCTCTGTCTCTGTTACAGCTTTTACATTTCCAGGTCCAGTTATAGACAGGTTATGAAGTGTCTGCTCTATTCCAGCATGTGTAGAAAAGACCATTCCTGTAATCAAGATAATAATCTTTGCTATCTTCATCTTGGAGCACTTCCTTTCAGGTACTTCAACACCTGAATTCTCATGTTGTAAGAATCGCTGATAAATATGTGGTCATCTTTTGAGATAGATATATCAGCAGGATAGGCAAACTGACCTTTTTCCTGTTCCATAGCTACCAATTACGAGAAGCAGTCTTCCTTTCTGGTCAAAAATCTGAACAGCCGACAGTAGCGTGTCTGAAACATATATATTTCCATCACTATCAACAGCTATTCCCCGGGGGTTTGCGAATGTTCCAATCACTGTTCCTCTTTCTCCAAACATACGGAGAAACTTTCCGTTCCTGTCAAATATCTGAATTCTTGCATTCATTGAATCTACAACATACAGGTTTCCTTTCCTGTCTAATGTTATAAATGTAGGTCTGTTAAACTCCCCTTTTCCTGTTCCTGTTTTTCCTATTTTCATAATCAGTTTTCCATCTTTCAGGGAAACAACATATATCTTTCCTCCTACAGTATCTGTAATAAACAGCCTGTCCCTTTCGTTGTCTACAGCAAGTCCTGTAGGCCTGATTATCATTGTAGAGCCTATTTTCCCAAGGAAATCTCCATCCTCATTTGTTATAAAAACTGTTCCCAGTACAGAGTCTGAAACATAAATCCTTCCCCTCTTATCAACAGCAACATCTATAGGAGAAGATAGGGAGTAATCTCCAATATGGTCAACAATCTTTACTGACTTTCTTTTGAAATCAAAGATAAACACAGCCTTTGAACCTGTATCTGTGAAGTAAAGTTTGTTTCCTTTTATACAGGAACCAAAGGGTTTAATCATCATCTTTTTTTCTTTCCAAAAACCAAGTCAACAAGTTTACTGAAAAAACCTCTTTCTTCTTCAAAATCACCAACTTTTTAATCTCTCTCACAAACTGTACTTTAAGGTCACGTCTGGCGGTGGCGGCCAGACAATTCTTTCTTCTGCCTTCAGATAAACTGTAAAAACAAGAAAGATAATAAATACATATCTCATTTTCAGCCCCTTAGAAAACTCTGTAAACTTTAAACTGTGTTATATAGTTATGTCTTTTCCCATAATTCTCGTTATCTTCATAAAAGTACTGAAAGTCCCACTTGAAAAACAGACTTCTGATTCTGTAATCAATGCCTGTTGAAAGAGTGGCATAATTTGTGTTGTAATAAGAGTCTCTATGAACATCAAGTGATAATCTGTAAAGGAGTCTCCGGGTTATTTTATAACTCAGGTTCATATTGGCATAAGGATACATCCTCTCAGGTCTGTTTTTTCCGTAGTAGTATTTCATGCCGATAACTGAGCTTAGCCTTCCATTCCATCCAAGGAGTTTTCTGTACCTGAGGGCATTTGATATCTCAAGATTGTCGTAATTCGTCTGGGTAAATCCTCCTGATGGTCTATAGTATTTACTGTCCTGGTAGTAATAGTTGATACTGTGTTCAAACCTGAGATTATTTAAGAGGTATGCATTAAATCGTTCATTTATGTTGTATGTAGTGCTTTTATCGTTCTTGCTGGAGTTATACTCAGAAGCAGAGCCTGAAAGTGTAAAGTCAGAATCAAGGAAGGAAAATCTCTTGTTTATTCCTCCATTTACTGAAACTGTTCCTCCAACTCTGTTTATATTTCCTGATTCTATCTGACCTGATAAACCTGTTCCACCAAAAACAGAAAACGTTTCCGACAGATACTTATTATAAGTAATATTTACTCCTGTATTGAGAAGTTTCTGGTCTGCATTGGTTCCTGAGGATGTGAAAAGTATAAGATTGTGGTTTAAGTTCCAGTTTTCATTGATTACATATGCCATGTTTTCGTTAAAAGAGAAAAAGGTTAGCTGATAATCCCTTGAATCAGAGCGGGTTGCAGACAGTCCAAAATTTGCCGTTAGTTTTTCTGAAGGCATCCACATATAATTAATATTTCCTGTCAGATTTTTTATGTCAGAATAGGAGTTACTGTAATACCTTAGATTTGAGTTCAGATTTGATTTCTTTGATATCCTCCATCTGTAATCCATATTAAAGTTGTTTATATCCTGATACACTTTTCTGTATGAAGATATATTCGGGTATCTCTGTATGTAATCATCTATATTCTTTTTGTATGCTATGTTCAGAGCTTTGTTAATCCAGTTTTTTCCGTAGCTTAAAGAAAACTCTTCAGATTTTCTATCTTCTGAAAAATCTATACCTGTTGATTTTGACTTGGATTTTCTGTAACTGTAATTGACATTCGAGTTAATCAGTCTCACACTTCCAAAAAGACCGTAAGCATCTGTTTTTCTTTCTATATAAGAAGTTCTATCATAATATGTGTACCACAGGGGGGACTGGGTTCTTCTGGCAAAAAGGTTAATAGGAAACCTTGAACTTTTCAGCATGTTAAACTCAATGTCATATCCAACAAGCTTTGAGGTAGAATCTGTCTTTGAACTTCCTGTTTTTTGAGTAGAGTCCTCCCTAACAAAGTTTCCTCCTAATCTATATGTAAGCAATCTCGGACTGTACACATAGCCCTCGTAATTCAGCTCGTAATACTGTCTGAAAGATCTCCTTGTTGTCCTTCTATAAGGGTCTTTGTAGTTTTCCATCTTGTATGTAAATTCAACCTTACCCCAAAACCCTCTCTGTTTATGGGTAAGCATATAAGCAGGAACAAAGAAAACAGCACCTATAATTTTCTTGTACAGAGGTATTTTTGGTTTTTCTTCCTCAAACAGGCTTATCTCTTCCTCTTCAAATTCTGGCATAACCTTTTCTTCTTCAACAACTGTTCCTTCTCTTTTCTCCTCTGTCTTTTTAACTTTTTCTGTAACCTTTTTTCTTCTAACTTTTCTTCTAAAACAAACTGTTTTTCCTTTGCAACCTTTGTTATGTCAGTCTTCACAATAACAGAACTTATGGGAAGTTTATTCTGAATCTCCTTCAGGAGGTTGTAGTTGTCAAAAAGTCCATATCTTACTGTATAAAAACCTCTGTCTGTTCTGTATATAAAAGCCCCATCTCTCAGCTCTTCCGGTAATTTTTTCAGGAATCTTTCAGCATTTTCTTTCTTTTTGAAAGAGCCAAGCTGGAGAGAAAAAAACTTCTCTTTTTCTGTTTTAAAAACTTTCTCTTTTCTGGTCGCTGTGTCCTGAGCAATCAACATCCTCACTCTATAAACATCTGGCAGAACTTTCTCTGGACTTTCTGGTTCACTTTTTTTTGTCTTTTTGCTCCTTTCTGTATAGTATCCCTGAGATGAAGCAGAAGCTGATATAGCAAAATAGTTCAGTGTGCTCACATTTGTTAAAGCTACCCCCGTAATAAGTGCAGTAATAAGGTACCTTTTTTTCATCCCTTCCCACCAATTGGTTATTTTTCATGAACTACCACTTTAAGGTCCTTTTTGCATCATTTAGCAGTGCTTCATACTTCTCCTTTCTCAGCTTATCTGTAAGTTCCTTTCTCAGTTTCTCTTTTATCTGTTCAAAAGAAACAATCCGTGATGGTCTTTTCCCCTCAATTTTTATTATGTGAAATCCAAGCTCTGTCTCTATTATTTTGCTTACCTGTCCTACTTTAAGCTTATATATCTCTTCTTCTACCTTCTTCTCAAACCGTCCTTTATGAACAAATCCTATCTCTCCTCCTTTTATCCTGCTCAGGTCATCTGAGTATCTGTAAGCCACATCCCCAAAATCTTTTCCAGCCATTATTTCCTTATAGGCTTTTTCTGCCCTTTCTTTTGCTATCTGCCTCCCTTTAGGTTTTGAAGGATCAACCTTTATGTATATGTATCTGATTTTCAGTGCCTCTGGTTCTTTGAATTTATACTTATTCTTTTCATAGTACTCCCTTAGCTGCTCATCTGTAAGTTTTACATTCACATATTTATTTAGTAGCTGGTCTATCATCAACCTTTTCTTCAGCTCTTCCCTGAACTGCTTCAGAGTAATACCTGTCTCCTTCAGCATTCTCTCGAGATTTTTCTTTGATTTGTACCTTTTTTCCAGTTCTTCCATCAGTTTGTCTATCTGATTCTCAGGCACTTTTATTCCTTTCTTCTTTGCCTCATAATACAGAAGTTCTCTGTTTATCAGGTAATTTAATGCTTTTTTTCTCAGTTCCTTCTTTTTTTCCTCTGTAAGGTTTCTGTGATAAAAATTCATAGGAAGGAGAACTTTCATGTATCTCTGAACGTCCATCTCTGTAATCTTTTTATCTCCTACCTCTGCAACAATCTTTTTTTTCATTTCAGGGTCTATCTTCCAGCCAAATCCCTGATAGGCATATGCGAAAGCCATAAATCCAAAAAATGCCATTAAAATCTTTTTCATAATCTCTCCTTCATTTCATGTATTGGAATATCTGTATCCTCTTATTGAACGAATCAACAACATAAATCCTGTCTTCCTCATCCACATATAAGCCTGCAGGAAGTAAAAATTTTGCTGGCTCTGTACCGGCTTCTCCCACATAATAAAGAACTTCTCCTTCTGGAGAAAAAATCTGGAAGTTATTAAATGCCGCGTCAACAACATATATATTTCCATCACTATCAACGCCAATACCCTTAGGGCGTGCAAATCTGCCGGGTATATTACCATTACCACCTATTGTCATAACATGCTCAAAATCTTTACTGAAAATCTGGATTCTAAACAGCTGAGTATCTGTAACGTAGATGTTCCCGTTTTTTCTGTTAATAGCTATATTAGTAGGATAGTTAAACTTCCCGTCTTTATCTCCTCTATATCCAAACCCTCTAATAAAATTTCCATTGAAATCATAAACCTTCACCCTGTGGATCAAAGGTATCAAACCACCATAAACCCTTTCTAAGTTGTCATCAACTGCTATACCAACAGGTTTTTTAAACTCATCCTTTTTTCCTACAGCAAAACAAGTTTTCCTTTACTGTCAAATCCGAAAACTTTCTTTAAGGCTGCATCCGAAACAAAAAGCACATTCAGTTTTTTAGAATAAGCAAGATTCATAGGGAGTCTGAGTCTGACAGGAAGCTCTAAAATCTTTAAATTCCCTGTTTTAAAACTGTAAGAAAAAATAACTCCATGAGCTGTATCTGTAAAAAACAGAAAACCTTTAGCATAAACAACCCCATACGGCTTTCCTATAAAGTCAGGACTTGCCAGTTCACTCTCTTCTCCAAAAACAATTTCAAAAAAGCTACTTTTCCTCTCGTAATCATAAGGAGGAACCTGACCAACATATTTAATATGGGGCTTTACTCCCGGTTTTGGCTTGGGAAAAAGAATCTCTTTAGCCTGAGCTCCAAAAAAAATACATATACATAAGCTTAAAACTACTGTTTTATAACGCATGACACCCTGTGCACAGTTTACTTCCTCTGCTTTTTGCTCTCAGAAATAACGGATTTGCGGTGTGGGGATCGTGACAGCTTGCACACTGTATTCTTCCGTTATAATCTTTAATAAGATCGTAAACAAAATGTTTTTTTCCTGCCCATCCAATCAGTGGGCTGTTGTAAGGTTTGAGATATCTTTTATCTTTCTGGTAAATAACAAATACAGGATGACTGTGAACGCTTGTCCCTGCTGAAGACTTTCCAAATGTTATGTTTGGAGCGTTCGCCCCGTCATGACAGCTGAGGCATACCATAGAAGAAGGTGCAACATCCTTCAGCACTGGACCTTTTCTCGTCTGTCCATAAACGGGAAATTTATCTACCTCTTTTGTAGGGTCCCACCTGTATTCCACATCAACAAATGTAACATCTATATTCTGGGTGTGACACCACATACACAGAGCAAGACTGTACTCTCCCGCTATATTTGGATTTAGAAATCTGCCCTTATACTCAGCAAGGTTATGTTTAGTGCTCCTTATTCCCTTCTCATACTCTCCTCCTTCCTCCACAGGAAGGGAAACAAAATCATCAGCAGCATATAGATAAGCGGTCAGCAAAAAAAATAGAAATAAATAAGGAAAAATCATTGCTATTTTTCCTGAGTTTTTTGTAGATTTGAAGGTTTATAAAGTTTAAGCTCTCTGTATTTTTCTGGATATTTTTTCTTCCAGGCTTCACTTATATACTGGAATACCTGAACCCTTTTATTCATTGAGTCTGCCACATAAATCCTATCTGCCCTGTCTACATACAATCCTGCAGGTAGATTAAACTCTCCAGGTCCAAATCCAAACTTACCTATCCACAGCAACAGATTTCCTTTATCATCAAATATCTGAACATTATTAAATGCTGCATCTGCCACATATATGTGTCCTTCACTGTCTATTCCTATACCTTTTGGCCTTGCAAATGTTCCTGGAACTATACCTAACTTTCCAAATGTTCTGACAAACTTACCATTTTTATCAAAAATCTGAACTCTGAAGTTCATCGTATCAACAACAGCAACATTGCCATTTCTCCTATCCACAGCTATATTTGTAGGAAAGTTAAACTCTCCTTCCTTCTTTCCCCGTTTTCCAAAAGAAAAGAGGAACTTACCATCAGTGAGGGAAAAAACCTTAACTCTGTGATCCATAACATCAACAACATACAGTCTCTGGTTTTTCTCATTTATGGCTATACCTGCTGGTCTTTCTAACCTACCAGGACCTTCTGGTTCACCTACAGCTGTAATAAACTTCCCTTTCAGGTCATAAACAAACACCCTCTGATTCTTAGCATCAGCCACATAAACCCTGCCTTTTCTATCTATATCTATGCCTACAGGGATTCTCAGCTTTCCCATGGCTTTATCGCCTATAAAAGAAACCTTCTTATTTTTAGGCTCTATAACAAAGACTACCGCAGCTACTGTATCCCCTGCAAAAATTTTTCCGAATCTTGAAGCCACTCCATAGGGTTTTATAAGATTTCTCGGAACATCCTTCTCAGGCTCCCCTAAAAGCACATCAATGGCACTCTTTCCCTTAAAATCAGACTCTCCGTGATAACTACCAAGGTAAAGTATCCTTGGCTCTTCAGGTGGGAGGGGCCAGAACACCTTCTCTATTTTCTGAGGTTTCTTGGCCCCACCGCACGAATAGATAATTACTCCTATTACAAACAGGACTAAAACTTTTCCTATTATTTCGCGTGACATGTCAGACAGAGATTACTGTTGTTGTTAGGCAGTCTCAGGAATGTTGGTTTTCTCCAAGATGTGGGTCGTGACATGACACACATTCAACTTTTCCAGCTCTAAGCAGGTCACCTACTGTTGGACCAGGATTTCCGTCCCTATCCCCTGCTATCACAAACCCTGCAGGAAGTGCCGTAGATGTAGGAACCAGGCTGGCAGGAGGACTTGCTTCATCTCCCCTATATATAACACCTACAGGGTGGTCGTTTCTCAGGTCTGTTCCAATCTGAGTAATACCTGGTGGCATTGTTGCTGCTGTTCCGGCAGGAATAGTTGTAGTTCCACCATCAGTAGTAAACGCAATCAGATTTCCTGCTGAGTTCCATCCACCTGAACCAGGAAGGTTAATTATAGAGTTAATTGCATTAACACCGTCGTGACAGGACAGACATGCTCTAGACACATCTCCCGGCAGGTCAACTGTAGTTCCAGCTGTTGTTGTTCCTCCACCGTAAACCTGGTAGGTAACTGTAGTATCGATTGCTTTGTTCCACAGCGGAGCTCCTACAAAGGTATTGTTAGAGCCGTGAGGGGTGTGACAGAAAACACAGATTTCATTGTTCACATCAGCTGGATTTGCAGCCCGAATCATGTTCGCAGTGTTTGAAAGGTCATGTTTAGAACCTGCAATAAGGGCAAACGAACTCGTTGCCATAATACCTACTGCGGCAATTACACCGCCAAAAACCAACCTCTTCATCTTCTATACCTCCCTATGTGATATTTAATCAACTTTCTCACCACCCATCCCTCTGTGCTCTTGCCTCTTATTCTACTCTTGATATTAATAATAATAGTTATTAAAATAAAAATTGTCAAGTCTGAATATAGTTTGTGTAGTTTAATATATACGATATAAAAACATATTGCAACACAATAATGCATTATTAAGATTTAATAATATTTAACAATTACAACAAAATAGCTTTTGTAGTTTTATATAATATGTATAATAAAATATATTAATTAAATTGATATAAATCAATGAACCAGTACCAACAACAATTAAATAATATAAGGAGCAGCAGGATGAGAGAGAGGATTATAAGTTTAAAGCTATTACTGATTTTGACTTTTATTAATTCTGCAATTGCTCAAGCTGACAAGAAAAATTCCTTCTCAGAAGGAGGCTCAGGTGAAAAAGGAGCAACCTCCGATAGTGCCAGATAAAAAGGTTCAGCACCTTCCATTCAAAATAGGACAGTGTGAGATATGTCATGTGGAAAAAGACGGAAACAGGTATGCTCTTTCAAAGGAGCCTCCAGACCTGTGTTATATGTGCCATCAGAGGAAGGATACAAAGAGCAGAGTTCACGGTCCTATTGCTGCAGGTATGTGCACGGTCTGTCATGACCCTCACCAGTCTGATACGATGAGAATGCTTAAAGCAGAATCTGTCAATGAACTGTGCTTTGCCTGTCACGAGGATAAAAGAAAGCAGTTTACCTCTAAACCATACATGCACCCTCCAGTAAAGGACCAGTGTATAAACTGTCATGACCCCCATCAGGAAGACCACAGATTCAGACTGTTTGCAGACAGAAGGTTTGATCTGTGTGTATCCTGTCATGCTGATAAGAAAGACTGGGTTGAAAAAGTTAAAAACAAACACGGGGCAATAAAAATAGGCGACCGATGTCTTAATTGTCATGACCCCCATGCCTCAGAAAATGAAAAGTTTCTCAGAAAATCAACATCAATGGATGTGTGTCTTACCTGCCACAACAAACCTCTAAAAAGAGAGGAAGACGGAACAGTACTTATGAATATGAAGAAACATCTTGACGAAAATCCAGACTGGCATGGTCCAATCCAGTGGGGAGACTGTGCGATGTGTCACAATCCTCACGGCTCAGACAACTTCAGAATGCTGAAATTACCATTCCCAGAAACATTTTACGCAAGCTTTAACATCAACCAGTATATATGTTTCATGTGTCACGAAACAGAAAAATTTACAGAGCCTCTTACAAAAACAGCAACAAACTTCAGAAATGGAGAGGTTAATCTACATTACGTTCATGTTAACCAGAAAAAAGGCAGAACATGTAGAGCCTGTCATGACTGGCATGCAACTAAAGACACACCACATCACATAAGAAAGTATATGAAGTTTGGAAAAATTAAAGCTCCACTGAGATACATACCAACAAAAACAGGTGGTTCCTGTGCTCCAATGTGTCATCCAAGAAGGTACTACGACAGAGAAAATCCAGTGATAAATAAACGGTAATAAAGAGGAAACGAGGGATGGGGATAGAGGAAAAGAAGGAAGAACCTACACAGAAAACAGGCAGAAGGAAAAGGATATTTATTGGGACAGTCCTCTTAGGAGCTGGTCTTATGGCTGGCCTTGTTATTTCTTACATTGTTGTTGAGGCTGTCAAACTAACTGGTGGCGCTCAGTTCTGTAAATCCTGTCATGTTATGGTTCCTATGTACAAAGCATACTCAAAAGACATTCATGGAGGATGGGGAGATTCAGGCTTTGTAGCTCACTGCACAGACTGTCATCTGAACCACAAATCAACATTACACTACCTGATACACAAGGTTCAGGTCAGGACTTCACGACTTTAAAGTTTATGTTTTTCAAGACCCTGATGCTATCGACTGGCATGAAAAAAGGGAACACAGAAGACATTTTGTTTATGACAGTGGCTGTCTCCACTGCCACGAAAATCTGCTTGCTGCAACGAAAAATGAGAAGAGAGCCTTTATAGCCCATAAAGCTTATTTTTCAGGAAAACTTGTAGTTAAAATTGGAGAGCATAAAGACAGAGCCCGGTGTGTTGACTGTCATAAACATGTAGGTCATAAAGATTTAGGTAAGTATCTGCCACCACCTTCTCCAGAACATAAGCTAATAGAAGAGTCTGAAAAACTGATAAAAGAATCTATTGAGATACTTGAAAAAAAAGAGAAAAAAACTGAGCATTAGAGAGAAGAAAGATGGGGAAACTAAAAAAATTAATGGGGATGCTAAAAATCTTCAGGTCTAAAAAATTTATACTCATATCTATAGTTATTCTTATACTTATCGTTTTTCCAGCTATCGGTTACTATGCATGGCAGAAAAGAATCCCTCAAAAAACTGCACTGGTTTTAAAAAATATTGTCCATAATCTATTCTTTGAAAAACACCGTCCTGGAGATATATACGGAATTGTTCATATAGAGGAGATGGAAGAGATAGAACTATCAAAGTTAAAACTACCTGAAGAAGAAGAGGAAAAAGAAGAAATAAAAAAATTAGAGAAAGAACTTAAACAGCTGAAAAAAGAAGAAAAATTAGCCAAAGCCCCAAAACCAAAACCTAAAAAAGTTATAAAACCTCTGCCATTAGAAGAATATCAGAAGAGTTTCTACCACTAAAAGTGCTTCATAGACCATTCAAAATGGGTGCATGTGCAATATGCCATCAGGTTGATGAACATGGAAAAGTTATAAAGAAAGGTAAAGAATACCCTCTGACAAAGAGGTAGAGTCGATGAACTGTGTTATTCCTGTCATAAAGAAAGGTACACGAAAAAGTATGACCATAAACCTATAAAAAAGGGGAATGCCTGGAATGTCATGACCCCCATCAATCAAATACAGAGAAACTTCTCAAAGCAAAAACAGTTCCTCTTCTGTGTGTAAAATGTCATTCCCCCAAAAACGCAGAAAGACTAAAAATCAAAAAAGTTGTTGATATAAATGTAAAATACAAGCATAAACCTGTAAATAAAGATTGTAGAAACTGTCACGACCCCCACACATCAAACCACAAACATCTGTTAATAACATCTTTAGACTGGAAAATGGATTTCTGTATTGATTGTCACTCTAAGGTAAAAGACCCTAAAATAAGGAAAAAAATAGACCTCAAACCTCTTATAAAAACTGCAAAAGTGAAACACGACGCCGTTTATGATAAAGACGAGTGCGCAAACTGCCACAACATACACGGCTCAAACTACAGGGTGATGTTGAAAAAACCTATGGTACAGCAGTGTCTATCCTGCCACGACAAAGAAGTGGAAAAGAAAGAAACAGGAGAAAAACTGATAAATATGAAAAAGCATTTAGAAGAAAATAAATACTGGCACAAACCAATTAAAGAAGTAGAGAAAAAAGGTGGATGTGCAGCCTGTCATAATCCCCATGGTTCAGATAATCCCTATACCCTGAAGAAATTTTTCCCTACAGAGTTTTATCTTGAGGGACTGAAAATCGGAGAGGTGATGTGCTTCACATGCCATAAAGAAAAAGAAAGGTTTACCGAGAAAAGAACAGTAAAAGCAACAAAATTTAGAAACGGAGATGAAAATCTGCACTGGAGACATACACAGGGTAAAAAAGGAAGAACATGTATAGCATGCCATGACCCTCATGCATCAAAATGGCCTACAATGATAGGGAAGTATACAAATTTCAACGGTATCCTTTTCCCAATAAGATACAAAAAAACAGAGACAGGAGGTTCTTGTGCTCCAGCATGCCATGACGAATTTAAGTATGACAGAATTGTTCCTGTAAAAAATGTTGGAGAAATAAGGAAAGAATTTAAATAAAATTTCTGACCAGGAAGGGAATGAAGCAGAAAATTATAAAAATCTTAGGGATAGTTTTTACTGTTTTTACCTTTGCTTTAGCAAAAGAAGATAAGGTATTCAGACTTAATCTGAAGGTAATTCCCAATGAACCTGTAAGAGTAATACAACCAGCTGAAAACAGTATACATTACGAAGATACAGCCTCTATAGTTGTGCAGATAGACCCTAAAAAAATAAAAAAGTTGGAAATAATCACATACTCTCAGGTGTTTGAATTAGACCCAGATGAGAAGGTGATGTTTAGGAAAAAACCAAAAAAGAAAAAAGGGAGATTCAGTTTCAGAATAAAAACAGACAAAAGCTTTTACTGTAAATCTATTGACCTGAGATATGGTAAAAATCTTATACATGTTCTTGCAGAAACGAAGGATGGAAAAAAGATAAAGAAATCTGTGGAAGTTTACCTTACATCTCCTGTACTCAAAGCTTACAAGTATCCTCCACCAAAATACAAAGAAATCTTCTTTCATAAAGAAAAAAACGAAAAAGTATGTTCCCGGTGTCACGATATGAAAGTAAACGAAAAAAAGGGTGTAGCATTTGAAGACATCACAAAATCGAACTGTTATAAATGCCATAGAAAAATAACAGAGAGATATCAATACAAACATGCGCCTGCAAAAAACTGGCTCTGTGCCACAACATGCCATACAGGAAAAACAGGTAGATTGAATGAAAGATTAAAAGGAAAATCTAAATTTATCTGGCCGGAACCTCAGGGAGAAGAGTGCTATAAATGTCATAAAGAAAAGAGAAAAGAGTGGGATAACAAAAGATTTCATCACGACCCTGTTGTTGCTGGGATGTGTGATAAATGCCACAACCCTCATTCATCTCCAAACAGATACTTTCTGAGAAAACCTGCATGGTACCTTTGCACCACGTGTCATGAAGACAAAGTCCTGAGAGGTCATGTTGGGTCTGCTACTTTAGGAAGACCCCATCCTACAAGAGGTTATAAAGACCCCTCAAATCCCAGAAGAGAACTGTCCTGCATAAGCTGTCATGAAGCCCATAACTCAGACAATAATTTTATGCTTTTAAAACCATTTAACTGTAGCTTGAACATGTGTCATAAAAATATAAAATAATTTTAGGTTTCTTATACTTTCCTTATATTGGGAAAAATGAGAAGTTCAGTTGCTCCTCTTATAGTTTTTGTCTTGTTATATATGTTCTCAAAAGTTTGAAATTTTGCTCCAATCAAGAACAGAACAGCATACACAATGAAGAATTTGCTCAACTTCCAGAAATTATCAAGAAGAAATAGAAACTGGGTGCAGTCTTAATCAGTAAACAGAGAGAATATTTCCATGTTTGGGACGAATCCGATAGAAATGTTTACTGCAAGGTATTAAGAATAAAACCGGGAAAAAATATTGTAGAGATAACATACACAAATCAGGATGGAAAACAGAAAAAGAAAACTGTTGAAATATTCAGATACTCAATACTTTACAAGCAGTCTGAAGAACCTCCTGCAAAATTTGAAGAAAGAGCTTTTCATACCCGAAGTAATGAAGACAGATGTAAAAGATGTCATAATATGAGTTCCCTCCCTGAAGAACTGATACCTGAGTCTCCAGAAAAATCACCATGTTACAGCTGTCACAAAGTTTTGACATCACGCATAAAAGTTCATGCACCATCGGCAAACTGGGCATGTAATTACTGCCATTTAGATGTTGGCCTTTCTTACCAGAGATACGAAACACCATTTCCTATCTCAGAAAAATGTTTCTCATGTCACGAATACAGAAAGAGAATATGGATGAACAAAAAGTATGTCCATGGCCCTACATCAACAGGTCAGTGTAATATCTGTCATAACCCCCATTCCTCAAATAATATATTCTTCTTGAAAAAGCCCATATGGAATCTCTGTATTTCCTGTCATGCTGAAAAAGCCTCAGGAACCCATGTACTGGCTGGTTTTGTTTTCGGAAAATCACATCCAACTCACGGAAGACCAGACCCTTCCCGTCCCGGCAGAGAGCTGGTATGTTCAAGTTGTCATAATCCACATGCATCAAATTACAGATTTATGTTCAACAACGACTGCCAATAGAGACCGATACCTATGTCAGATGTGCCATAAAAAGTGATAATCTGATAAAACTGGAGAACCTGTTATGATGATAAGCAAAGAATATTCAAGAAAGATAATTGATTAGTAAACCCTTCGCAAAACTCGGCCTAAAAGACTGTTATGGCAGAGACATAACAGAAGAAGATACTTTTATAAAACCTTTATATGCTCTTACTATAGATATCCATAGAAAACCTGCAGTGCGGGTCTTAATTATGGAGACTGTTTATGATCTTCTTTGCGAAGCAGAAACCATGGATATAACTTTACAGTAGATGTTTTAACTGACTAAACGGGACTGTCCATCTAACTGTGTAATTTACCACAGCTAAATCCTGCCTCTCTGAAATAAAATATGTTTTCAACTATTTACCCTGCCGCTACTTGACCATTTTTCCTAAATTCATTCATCTAACCTCGCTTCTTCATATAGTGGATACTGATGTACTTTTAAATCCTCTCTGCTACCTGTCTTCTTTCCTTCCAGCACGGCACGTATTTTTAATGAATTCCTTACTTGATGGACTACCCCTTGAATCCGTCTGCCCGAGGATATACGCGTTTAGCTTGCTTATACCCGCCAGCCCGTCTACGCTGAATAATGCCTTCCACTCTGCTTTTTAATTGTTTAATACTTTTAAACAAAATCCAAGCAATTCTTTGTATCCATCTTTGTTTATCCCTATTACTACGCTTACTGCTTTTCTTGGATTGCTCTCCCATCCTGTCTTACTTTGTAGAATATGCTGGGTCTGTGTGGATCACTGGATATATTCTATCTAATGGTCTACCCTGCCATTCCTCTATCTTTGGAAGCAGTCTGTCTGTTATTTTTGATATTAATGATGGGCTTATTTCCATGCATACATATCTGATAAAAGCTCTTGAATGTCCCTTGTAGACATTCCTTTGGCATATAGAGCTATTATTTTGTTTTGCAAATCATCTATCATTGTTTGTCTTTTTGGCAAAAGTTTAGGTTCAAATTCTCCTTTTCTGTCTCGAGGTGTGTCTATATCAATTTCTCCTATATCAGTCTTAACTATTTTAGAAGTGTATCCATTTCTGTAGTTGTCATTATCAGTTCTTTCGTATTTAGAGTATCCAAGGAATTCTTCAAGTTCTGCTTCAAGGGCTTCCTGAGTGTTTGCTGGATTAAATCTCTTATTTTTTGTTTTACGTCATTTGGGTTATTCTTTCCATGGTGTCCACCTCCTAATCTGTTGATTTGGATTTCGCACACTTTGGTGGACACTCCTATGCTTATGGTGACAGGGACAATACTAAATCCCATAGATTAGCCTGTGTAATGGTTTTAATGAGATTTCTCCTGTATAACATAGCTCTCCTGATAGCTCTCCTTTTTCTACTTTGGAGATTTTTTAAACAGGCTTAATACTTTATTGACATTTTTTATATTTTTTATATTTATAATATTATTATTATGATGAGGTGTTTTTCGCAAAATTCAAGAATAGAGGGGTAGAGAATGTATAGATATCCACTTTCCTTAGTTTCAGTTCTGATCTCAATATTAGCCATCTGCAATCCTTCTTATACTCAAATAGTTAACACTGTCCATAATCTATCTGTTTCAGGTCCTGGAACGATAAAGGCTGTTTCAGAGACAGAAATTTGCGTATTTTGTCATATACCTCATCATGAGAGAGAAGGAACTCCGTTATGGAATAGGAAAATGCCCACTTCAATATATAATCTGTTTGACAGTGAATTCTTGAGAAGAATAAACTATCCTGCTCCACAACAGCCTTCGGAGATAGAAGGGCAACCGGGAATAGTATCTAGGCAGTGTTTAAGTTGTCACGATGGAACAGTAGCAATAGGAGATATTTTTATCTTGAGAGGAACTGAGCTTGGAAATGCTATTCTTATGCAGGGAACAAATCCGGATGGTACAATGCCTTCTACAGCAGTAGGCTTTATTGGAACAGACTTGTCAGTTCATCACCCAGTAGCTATAGAATATAACCCAAATGTACAAAAGAATTTTGATGTGGGAGCTAAGAGTGTAGAGCTTAAAAATCCCAACCCAGACCCACCAATCAAACTCTATCTATACAACGGTAAGAAATATGTTGAATGTACTTCATGCCATGATCCCCATAAAGAAAACAAAAAGTTCCTGAGAGTTGATGTCGGAAATTTGGCACAAGATTTCAAAAAAACTTGTATATCCTGCCATGATAAACCTGGGTGGACAGGAAGTGCACACGACACACAAACCTTGACGTACTCTGATCCTGATATAACTGCTAAATATGGAGAAGGAACTCCTGTTTCTGTAGCCGATTTAGGCTGTGGAAACTGCCATACACCACACAAAGCTCAAGGAATTCCTCTTCTTAGAAAAATTGAAGAAAGAACATGTTTTACAGGTGTAGCTTCTTCATCAAATTTAGCACCTTGCCATGGAACAGGTGGAGCGAAAGATATAGAAACATTACTGCCACCAAACAGGGTATATGGACATCCAGTAATGGAACCTCTATTTGAGAATATCCATACTCCACTCGATGTTCTATATGGTTTTTCGTCAACACAGGTAGATCCTGCAAACAGTAAGACTATAAAGTTCACAGATTCAAAACATGCTGAGTGTATGGACTGTCATAATCCGCATAAAACCTCTCCTGGAACACATACTCCACCTACTCAATGGTATCCTACTACAGCTACAGCAAATAACAATAACGTATCCAATGTTCTTGTAGGCGTATACGGAATTGAACCTGTGTGGGGAACTTCATGGGTCCAACCTTCCCAGTATCAAACACTAGCGGAGGCACAAAAAGAATATCAAATATGCATGAAATGTCATTCAAAATGGGCGCTGGGAAATTCACCTAATTTAGACTGTACTACCCCAGAAATATCAAATCAAACAGGAACAGTGCTCTACAGATCAATCCTGTGAATTTAATCCTAACAATAAATCTGCACATCCTGTTGTAGTGTCTCTGAACAATATGCCAGGTAGTTATACTCCAAGATCTTTGCAGGCAAACCAGTTAAAGCCACCATGGGACACTAACCCTGGTAACCAAACTATGTATTGTTCAGATTGTCACGGGACAGATAATGAAGCTGGAATTGATCCTAAAGGGCCTCATGGTTCAATGTATAAGTTTATGCTGAAAGGACCAAATAAATATTGGCCTGCTGACGCAAATGGTAGACTTTACAAAGTAGGAGATATTTTTGGAACCACAGGATTTACAACAAACGGTCTATTTTGTGTAAACTGCCATAATTTAGAAAATGCGGAAGTTCATCAATACAAGGGCAACAAAAACAAATTTAAAGACTATGCCTGTGTGTACTGCCATGTTGCCGTTCCTCATGGATCTCCAGTCTCAAGGCTTATAGGGTATGAGAACTTTCCGCAGCCTTATAACTATAATGGAAATAGTTTGAAACTAAATGGGTTCAAAAAAATTATTGGTCTAAAAAAGTGGCAGGCTAGTTCTATAAATCCATTATGCCACCCAGCTCATAAAGCAGAGGCAGGTGTTAATTATGATCCCAATCCATATCCGTAAATAGTACATTTAGAAATTGAAAAAAGTTGATAATGCTACATTTTGGAAAATACGTAGATATGGTTTATCTTTAAACAGGTTGAAGTCTGGAACCACATACATGGTTAGCTGGACAGTGGCTCTTTTATTATCTCTGGTTTCTGTGTATGGATCAAAAGGAGGAGTAAATCTGAGCATTAATGCTGTAACAGCAGGAACATTTAAAGAAAAAAACCAAAACTTTGTTACATATGTAAAATTTTTAGGAAAACATAAGAAAAATGTAGAGTCAGTATCATTCAGTCCAGATGGTAAACTGTTAGCTTCCGGTAGTTGGGATAACACTATAAAAATATGGAGTGTTGATTCAGGTAAACTGATTAAAACTTTAAAAGGTCATGAAGATAGCGTGAGGTCTGTATCATTCAGTCCAGATGGTAAACTGTTAGCCTCAGGTAGTTATGATAATACTATAAAAATATGGGATGTTAATTCAGGTAAATTGATTAAAACTTTAAAAGGTCATAAATATAGCGTGAGGTCTGTATCATTCAGTCCAGATGGTAAACTGTTAGCTTCCAGTGGTAATGATAACACTATAAAAATATGGAGTGTTGATTCAGGTAAACTGATTAAAACTTTAAAAGGTCATGAAGATAGCGTGAGGTCTGTATCATTCAGTCCAGATGGTAAACTGTTAGCCTCAGGTAGTTATGATAACACTAGTAAAGATATGGGACGTTAAATCAGGTAAACTGATTAAAACTTTAAAAGGTCATAAAAATGAGGTTAACTCAGTATCATTCAGTCCAGATGGTAAACTGTTAGCCTCAGGTAGTTATGATAATACTATAAAAATATGGGATGTTAATTCAGGTAAACTGATTAAAACTTTAAAAGGTCATAAAAATGAGGTTAACTCAGTATCATTCAGTCCAGATGGTAAACTGTTAGCCTCAGGTAGTTATGATAATACTATAAAAATATGGGATGTTAATTCAGGTAAATTGATTAAAACTTTAAAAGGTCATAAAAAGAAGGTTAACTCAGTATCATTCAGTCCAGATGGTAAACTGTTAGCCTCAGGTAGCTATGATAATACTGTCAAAATTTGGGATATTTCCTTTGTAATACAGAAGTAGCACTAAAATTTTCTCATATACACGTATTTGCTCAAATCTTGGCGTGTTTTAAAAAAACACAGAGATAGACATTCTAATATCAGATATGTATTCAGTGGACATAAGCCCATCATTAATATCAAAAATAACAGATAGACTGCTTCCAAAGATAGAGGAATGGCAGAATAGACCATTAGATAGAATATATCCAGTAATCTACACAGACAGCATATTCTACAAAGTAAGACAGGATGGGAAAGTAATCCAAAAAGCAGTAAACGTAGTAATAGGGATAAACAAAGATGGATACAAAGAATTACTTGGATTTTGGCTAAAAGTATTAAACGATTTAAAAAGCAGGGGAGTGGAAGATGTGTTGATATTCAGCGTAGACGGGCTGGCAGGTATAAGCAAAGCAATAAACAACGTATATCCTCAGGCAGACATTCAAAGGTGTATAGTTCATCAGGTAAGGAATTCATTAAAATACGTGCCGTGGAAGGAAAGAAAGCAGGTAGCAGAGGATTTAAAAGAGGTTTATCAGGCATCCACTATAGAAGAAGCGAAGGTTAGATTAGATGAATTTGAGGAAAAATGGTCAAGGAAGCCTATAGCTGGTTGGGGTAGAATATATGGACAACTTTCTATTTTATTTGAAGGGCAGGATTTAGGCTGTGGTAAAATTTACACAGTTAGATGGACAGTCCCTGTCATAACCGATTAACCCTTACCCAGTCCTTTTTCTATTGTTCTAAGTCCAAAGTAGAACGTGAAAACTCCGCCTATCAGGTAATAGTCAAACTCTGTAAGCTCCAGACCGCTGTACTTTGCAAGTATATATTGATAATATGTCAGAGGATTCTTATAAAACTGTAAGTCCCTTGACTGCCTTCAAAACCGCATAAAATCAGGATTTTACCCCCAAAAATGCCCTCTTGCACAACGATATTACTTTTTGGAAATATCGGCGGTATATTTTTCCTCGCAAAGCCTTGAGTGGTGCGAGAGGGGGGAATCGAACCCCCACGGCCTTGCGGCCAAGGGATTTTAA
>JAUZSJ010000067.1 GCA_030949555.1 Persephonella sp.
CCTCCCTGCTTTTAAATGAGCATACTAAATATAATTTTTTTTCGTAATTGTCAAGTATGTTTTTAAGCTGGTATTTAGTTAACAAGTAGATAGTAAATTCCATTTAACAAAAACCAAAGCTAAAGCTCTAATAGATTTTGTATATCCGTATTCCTTAATCTTCCTGTTTTCTAAATTTTCATAAATTTTATAACCATCTGTTTGTATCTCTTTCGCTACTGGAGAAAATTCCAAAAGTTATCCTCATCTCTTTTTCCTATCTCAAAAAATTTTAAGCTCTTTATTAAATACTGCCTTCACATATGTCCACATTTCATCTAAACCTGCTTTCTCAGACTCTTTGTTTTGAAACTTTCTCTTTCCTGACTCAATTTTTTTTATTGCTTCTTCTCCTGCAGCTCTAATCCACAAATCTATGATTTGAGCATTCCGAAGGAAGAGCAGTTTCTACACTATCAGTATACAGTATTACTGCTATACTGTTTTTTCTGAACTACAATATACGCACCTCTTAATCTACTCTTTAACTGAATACCATTATTTTTTCTTTTCAAGAAGTTCCTGCAGTTTTGCAAAGGGAGATTCTGTTCTTCTCCGCTTTTTCTCACAATCACATGGATTTTCATTCCTGTTTGAGCCGCACACAGGACATATTCCCTGACAGTTTTCATTACACAGAGCTTTCATGGGGGTTTGAAGGAGAATCTCTTCCCTCAGAAGTTCTGTAACATTAAAATGCTCTTCATCTTCTAAGTATCTTGCTATAAGGTCGTCCTCGTGAAGCTCTCCACCTTCTAACTTTTTCTTAGATAAAAACACATTACTTGTCCCTTCTAAATCCATATTAAAAGACTCAAGACATCTGTCGCAGGTGAGCTGAATTCCACTTTTTATAGAAAGGGAAACAAGATATCCATCTTTTTCTTTAAATATAAACATATGGACATTTACATCCTTTTTATCAGAGCTGTACTCTGACGGAAGGTCTAAACTTTTGAATGGAATGTCAAACTCCCTTTCAATATAATCCTCATCTTTAAGCTCATTTTTCAGATTGATAAAAACTGGCAATCTTACCACCTCTTTACACAAAATTTTTCGGCTTAAATTTATGCATTAATAATTTTAATTCAAGTTTTGAGAAATTTATGTGAAACAGTTGAAAACTGCAGAAAATTAAAGCAGATTTAAGGTTAAGGAGGGATTTATTATGAAGCAGATAAAATACCTGATTTTCGTTATTTTTGTATTTCAGACAGCCTTTGCAGTAAGCTACAAAGACCTTTTTCCATATCTTATTGAACCAAAAGGCTGGAAAGGAGAAAAACCTACTGGAAGCAAGATTTCAGCAACCTTTGGTGAAATTGTAACAGCTGAAAGAAACTATAAGAAAGGGGAAAAAAGAATACATGTAAGTATTTTAAAAGGGGGAATAGCTGTTTCCATGTTTGCCCCTTTCAGTATGATTACAGAGGTGGACACACCTGAAGAGTACGTAAAGGTTTTTAAAATAAACAGTTTTAAAGCTGGACTGTCCCATCACAAAAAGGAAAATCAGGTCAGATTATTGTTCTCCTTACAGGTGATTCTGTATTTTCAATGGAGTATACAGACATGAGATATGAGGAAGCCATTAAATTGCTGAAAGAGTTTCCTCTTAAAGATATAGCAAGAAAGATATTAGGATTGTGATATCATAGTTATATGATTTTAAATGACAGAAGTATACGGAAACTTTTAAAAGAGGGTGAACTTTCTATTGAGCCTTTAGATGAAGCTCAAATACAGCCTTCCTCTGTTGACCTGAGGCTTGGGAATGAGTTTCTCATATATCCAGATGAGATTGAGATATTAGATGTCAAAAATCCAGACCTCAGTAACCAGCTAAAAAGAGTTGTTGCTGACGAAGAAGGATTTGTTATCCAGCCAAAACATTTTATCTTAGCCACCACCAGAGAATACATAAAACTTCCAGATTATCTGACTGCATTTGTTGAGGGAAGGTCTTCCTTAGGAAGACTTGGACTGTTTATTGAAAACGCTGGATGGGTTGATGCTGGATTTGAAGGAACATAACTCTTGAGTTTTACAATGCAAACTTAAGACCCCTCAGAATTTATCCAGGTATGAGAATCTGTCAGCTTGTTTTTGCTAAGATGGTTGGGCCTGCAGAAAAACCATACAGAGGTAAGTATCAGGGGCAGAGGGGAACAACAGCGTCCCGCATTCACTTAGACAGTGATTAAACTCCTGCAATAGCCTCTATTTCCACCAGCGCCCCTTTTGGAAGGTTTGAAACCTCCACTGTAGCCCTTGCAGGTTTATGCTCTGTAAAGTATCTTCCGTAAACCTCATTAACAGCTTCAAAATCCTGTATGTTCTTCAGATATATGGTGGTTTTTATCACATGGTTAAAGTTCAGTCCAGCTTCCTCCAAAATAGCTTTTATGTTTTCCATAACCCTCTCTGTCTGCTGTTTTGCATCACCACCTGTAAACTCCTGAGTTTCAGGGTCTATGGCAATCTGACCAGATATAAACAGAAGATTTTCATACTTTACAGCCTGAGAGTAAGGTCCTATAGCCTCTGGTGCTTTTTCTGTATGTATTATCTGCATCTTCAATCCTCCAGCTGTTCAAGTTTTATTTTACCTTCGTAAAGGGCTTTTCCAACAACAACTCCGTAAACGCCATATTTTTTCAGCTGATACAGTTTCTTTACATCTTCTACACTTCCAACTCCTCCTGATGCTATCACAGGGTGATTGAGGTTCTGGGCAAGGATTTTTGTTCCTTCTGCGTTTGGTCCAGTTAAGGCTCCATCTCTGTTGACATCTGTGTATAAAAATCCCCAGATATTCAAATCATCAAACTGTTTTGCAAACTCCAGTGGCGAAAACTCTGTCTTTTCAAGCCAGCCCTTTATGGCTACCCTCCCGTCTTTAGCGTCAATACCAACCACAACTCTGCCGGAAAAATAATCAACAATCTTCAGAAACTCCCCTCTGCTTTGATAGGCAAGACTGCCTATTACAACTCTGTCAACGCCAGTTTCAAACATTGTTTTTACAGCCTCAAAACTTCTCAGCCCTCCTCCAAACTCAACAGGAATGGATACAGACCGGACTATCTGTTTTACAGTTTCGTAATTTTTAGGTTTTCCTTCAAATGCACCATCAAGGTCAACAATATGGAGATGTTTTGCTCCCTTTTCCTCCCACATTTTTGCAACATCAACAGGATTATTCCCATAAACTGTAACAGCATTCGGGTCTCCTCTGTAAAGCCTGACAGCCTTACCTTCTTTTATGTCAACAGCAGGAATGATAAAAGATTTCAGACCCATTATCTCCTCCTAAAATCTCAATATTTTGTAAACAGAGATGATACCTGAAAAAATGGCTATAATCAGCAAAAACATTCCTACTGTCTCTTTTTCCGCCATATAAAAAAGTGCAGAAGAGACAAGAATACCAACAAAAAGCAGTGTAAATGCTATTTTACCGACCTGTTCTCTGTAGAATTTTTGCAGTTCTTCCAAATCCTTAAATATTATCTGGAAAGTAACCCTCTCCCTTATCAGAGTCTGTATATACGCTCAACCTTGAATATCAGATAGAAAAACAGCTCTAAAGCATCCCTCAGCTCATAAACCTTCTCAAAGATGTAATCCTTTGTTGAGGTTCCGATAAAGTCTTCAGCCTTTCTGTAGGATTGAATGTTGGGTCTAACTTCCTGACTGTTCCTTCTAAATTAAGAGCTGCCTTTCCAAGGTAGGATATGTCTGCAGGAAGTCTCAGATGGTTTTCCCTGATAAAACCTATTATGTCCTCTATCATCTCCCTCAGGTTTATCTCATCAAGCCTTTTATTGTGATATTTCTCAAGAAAAAACTGGAGGTCTGACTCAAAATTGTTAAAGTCTGTGCGAGGGGTGAACATATTAAATCCTTCGTAAAACTGGATAGCGAGGTTCATGTCTAACGTGGTAACAGCTATAATGTAGTCGAATATGTATCTCTTCTTCGTTTTTGACAGAAATGCTATCATACCAAAATCAACGGCAACAATTGTTCCATCATCTAAAACAAATAAATTTCCCGGATGGGGGTCTGCATGATAAACACCGTCAACAAAAACCATCTTGAAGTAAGCATCTGTAAGACGCCTCGCAATATCTACAGGATCAAGACCTTTTTTCCGCAGGGTCTTTATCTCAGATATCTTTGTCCCTTCAACAAACTCAGTTATTAATACCTCAGGTGTTGATATGTCATAAAAACATTTGGGGATTTTAAAAGCCGGGGTAGTCTTTGAAGTTTTCCTGAAATATTTTTATATTCTGGGCTTCAATGGAAAAGTCTGCTTCCTGAAGGGTGGTTCTTTTGAACTGATGAATCACACCTTTTAGATTAAACTCCTTTATTCCTTTAAAATGCCTTTCTAAAAATTAACAACCATATACATAAGCTCCGAATCAAGCTCAATAAGCTCGTGAAGTTCCTGGTCTATCTTACCTTTATGGCAACCTTTTCTCCAGTTTTCAGATATCCTACATGAACCTGTGATATAGATGCTGAAGCAATAGGCTGAGGGTCTATACGAGAAAAAATCTCTTCCAGCCTATTTCCGTAATTTCTCCTGAGTATCCTTTCCACAGTGCTAAACTCAAAAGGTTTTGCCCTGTCCTGCAGTTTTATCAGCTCGTCAATAATGTAAACAGGAACAATGTCTGGTCTTGTACTGAGCACCTGTCCTAACTTTATAAAGGAAGGGCCAAGTTTTCCAGAGCTTCTCTTATTCTCCTTGGTTTTGCTCCCGGTTCAACCTCCAGTCCAAAGAGAAGTTTAAAGTAGTCATATATGTTGTGAAAACCAAGTTTTGAAAGGGTGAAGGTAATGTCCTTAAACCTTTTTGCAAGTTTTATTTTCTTTTTAAACATCTATTCCCTGCTCTTGGAGAAGCTGTTTCATCTGGTTTGCAACATTCTGAATCTCCCACTGGGCGTGTGGGTCTGTCCTTTTTGCTATAAAATCTCTTATCCAGCTGAGAGTTCCTGAAACAACAATGGTTGTTTTTCTTCCGTGGGGAAGAATAAAACGGGCATCTTCTCTTTTTACTTTTCCCACATAAACAGAAAAATCATAAACTGCTTCACACAGCTGATCTGTGATAGTGTAAACGTCCTGCAGGGATAATTTTTTATCCCTGAATTTCTGCACAGAACTTTCTATTCTGCTGATAACACTCTTTTTCAGCTCGTCCTTTGCATCTGCCTTTTCTACCATGCTTTTATAGTACTGTATCAGTTCTATATAGTGCCCTGTGATGCTGTCTGGCAGGTTTATATCTTTTTCTTTTATAGAAGGAGGAATAATCAGCAGATTCTGGTCTTCCCTGACGTATCTCTGACTCCTCTGGCTGTAGTTAAGGGCTGTGTGTCTTACAAGCTGGTGTGTCATTGTTCTTGACACATTATCTATAAAAAAAACTGCACTAACCGTCATAATCTGTAATCAGACCTATCAGTGTTGTATTTTCTTTTTTTCCTAAAGGTTCAACAGGAACGTCAAACTGTGCCATCTTCTCAAATGTTTTAAAGTATTCCTCTTCATTTTCTGATAGAAGGTCTTCTAAATAATGCCTGAGGGAAACACCAATAACAGTAGGATATGCAGGATTATAATGGGACTTAAATTTGGTTGCTCCAACTTTCACCTGCAACAATCTCTGCCTTTTTTTCCTTAGGCAGGTCTATCAGGGAATAGGGAAGATGCTGGATTCAGGATGGCTTCATCTACCTCTATCAAATCTTTGTAGGCAAAAGAGTGGGCGAAAACACTGAAATGCTTGTAATTTCCCAGTTTTGATAAAAATTTTGCCCTCTCCTGTGTGCTTACAACCCTTGGGTCATCCAGCAGATAATCAAGGTCTCCAGAGGAGTAGCATGTTCTTGCTCCTATTGCAGTAAAGGGAATTGTATCCTTAAAATCCTCAAGACTGAAAATCTGCGTTACTAACATCAGTCAGCTCCTTTTAGTATTTCTTGTTTTATCTCCTCTACATACAGGACAGCCTGTTTCTTCAGCTTTGAAAAATCATCAACACCAATACCAATCTTTTTTAGCTCATTTTTCAAAGAAACAAAATCTCCTGCTTCAAGATACTCACATAATTTTACCATCTCACCAAGTGTTCCTTTTTCTTCTAAGAGGGCTGTCTTTATACTTTCATCTATATTCAAATCAGACAGAACTTCCTCCTTTGGAAGACCTAAAAGAACATCTATTAGAGACAGCACCCCTGTCAAAAAGGCCATTTCTGGAAAGTTTTTTCCCTGATTTATTTTCAGGGAGATACCCTCCATTATCTTTCCCCTCATTAGAGCCAGTTCCAGCAGGGGACTGTCGATACCTCCCATTTTTGCATCTGCATAAAGCATAAGAAGAACCCATACTTTCAGTTTTTCCACTCCTAATATGGTAATAGCCTGCTTTATAGTCCTTATCCTTGATTTAAAGCTAAAATATGCAGAGTTTACAAATTTCAGAAGATTAAAGGTTATGTGAACATCACTTTTTATCACATCTTCTATCTCTCTGATAGAAACACTCTCTCTATTGAGAATTTTAAGTAGATTCAGCAGTGTTGTCTCATAAGGGTCAAATCTTCTGTGGGATATAATGGAAGGTCTTGCAAAAAAGTAGCCCTGATACATATCAAAACCCATAGAAAAAACCTTTCGAAATGTGTCATAGCTTTCAACTTTTTCTGCAACAAGAACCTTTCCTCTGTCTTTGAGTTTATTTACAAGTTCAGGAAGATGCTCTTCTTCTATCTGAAAAAGGTCAATCTTCACGTAATCCACATAGGGAAGTAGTCTCTGTGTATCTTCTGTCTCAACAAAATCATCAAGGGCAAAACAAAAACCTCTGCTCTTCAGCTCCTTAATTCTGCTGATTAACTTCTCTTCAGCAGGTGTGTTTTCTAATATCTCTACAACCAGATTTTCCGCCTGTATGAAATCAAATATTTTGTGAAAAAGTAAGTCTGTATTAACATTGATAAAGGTTATCTTTCCTCCTGTTATGTTTCTCAGTCCTATATTGTTAAATATGTTCACTATAACCCTTGAAGTTGCCTGATTTTCATCCTCAATATGGGCAAAAGATTCAATTCTCTTCCTGTACAGAATTTCATAAGCAACAATTCTCTTATTTTTGTCCAAAATAGGCTGTCTGCCTATGTAAATAAAAGACTGTTCCATTCTCCCCTTCCATCTGTTGCTGATATAATTTTAATATACATCACATTAAGGCTGTGGAAACATGGAAATCACTGTTGGCAAAACAAAAATCATACTGAAAAAGGGAGATATAACAGATGAAGATGTTGACGTAGTGGTAAATGCTGCAAATTCTACCCTTATGGGAGGTGGTGGTGTTGATGGTGCCATTCACAGGAAAGGAGGCCCTGCTATATTAGAAGAGTGTAAGAAGATAAGACAGACCCTTTATCCAGATGGACTTCCAACAGGAGAAGCTGTGATAACGACAGGAGGAAATCTGAAGGCAAAATATGTCATACATACTGTAGGTCCCATATGTCACGGAAGATTCAGTGAAAGAGAAAAAAACTTTTATACAGTGCATACTACAACAGTCTGAAACTGGCAAAAGAAAAAGGAATAAAAACCATCTCTTTCCCTTCTATAAGCACAGGGGCATACAGATGCCCCCCCGAAAAGGCGGCAAAAACTGCCCTGAGAGCGGTTATTGATTTTATAAAAAAGAAAACTCCATTGAGCAGATAAGATTTGTACTGTATACTGACCAGATATACCAGACCTTTAAAGATGCCTTAGAGGAAACAGTAGATGAAATCTGATTTTGTAGATATAGCCCTTCTACTAATAATTGCAGGGATTGTGGGGTTATATGTATATATAAGATACAGAGAAGAAAAGAGAAAAAAAGAGGAAAATCTCATACCAAACTTAGAATTTTACAGAGATAAGTTTCAGAGAGAACAGAGAGAGTTTTCACAGAAAGCAGAAAGATTTAAAGAAAAGATAAATAAGTATGAAGAACAGCTGAAAACTATAAGAAATAATATCCATCAGTACAGATGGAATGAGGATGAAAAGAAAATACTGAAAGCCCTAAAAGGAACAGAGTTTGAATGGACACTGTCTTTTCTACTCAGAATACTCGGCTTTAACCTTTATGAACCTCAGATATATAAAGATGGGAATATTGATTTTATTATGGATGCCGGAGAAAAACATAAAATATGTGTGGATTTTGTTGACAGAGTTGCTGTAAAAAAGTTAAATGAAAAGTATGTGGACAAGCTAATTAAAGGAAAAGAAAAGTACAGCTGTAGCAGTATATGGATTATAACAAATGGGATAATAGATGAAAATATAAAGAAATACCTATATACTAAAGATATAAACAGCTTTGAGTACAGAGATATAATCAGATTTTTTCCCTCTATAAGGATTGTGGAGGATTACTACGAAACACAGACAAAGCTGCACAATTATCAGCTATTGTACAAGGAAACAGCAGACGAGGTAATCAGAAGAAAGACATGGATTAAAGAAGTTGAAGAAAAACTTGAAGAAGCAAGAAAAAAACAGATGGTAAAAAGATGAGAAAAATAATATTTATGGTGGTAGTTGTGATGGGCAGTTTAGCTTATGCTGGAGATATGATAAAGAATGTTTACATTGAAAAATTAGATAACGGTGTTACAGCAATTGTAAAGGAGAGGAAAGACACACAGGCAGTAGCCATTCAGGTCTGGTTCGGCGTTGGTTCTGTGTTTGAGAAAGATAACGAAAGGGGACTTTCCCACTTCCTTGAACATATGCTGTTTAACGGAACAAAATATACCCGGCCAGGAGAAATAGAAAAAAAGATAGAAGAAAAAGGGGGAAGTATAAACGCTGGAACAAGCACAGACTTTACATTCTATCACATTGAGATTGCTTCTCCATTCTGGGAAGAGTCGTTGCAGTATCTCTACTACATGACAACTGCCCCTTCCCTGACAGAAAAAATGATACAGAAGGAAAAACCTATCGTCTTAGAAGAACTAAACAGGCATTTAGACAATCCCAAAAGCGTTCTGTGGGATACATACAACAAACTTGCTTACAGAGTAAGCAACTACAGGCACCCAGTCATCGGATACAGGGAAACAATAGAAAAGTTCAGTCAGAAACTTGTGAGAGATTACTTTTATTCTCACTACGTTCCTTCAAACACATATGTGGTCGTTGTAGGAAATGTAAACAGGAAAAAGGTTCTGAGAAAAATAAAGGAAACATTTGGAACGGTAGAGGGACAGTATTACAGACCAGAAAAAGTGCCTTTAGAACCGCCCCAGAAGGAAATCAGAAGAAAGATTATTAAAAAATCTCAGATAACAAGGGCTTATGTGGCTATCGGCTGGCAGGCTCCCTCCATAAACAGTAAAGACAGTTTTACAGCGAATGTCCTTGAAGAGATTTTCACAGGAGGGAGAACCCTCCGTTCTGTATCAGAAACTCAGAGAAACAGGTCTTGTTCAGGCTGTTTACGGCGGGTATCTATCCCACAGAGGCACAGGTCAGTTTCTGTTTTACTTCGTTACACAACCATCAAAGGTTGAAAAGGTAAAAAAAGAACTGTTTAAGATAATAAATAGCTTCAAGAAAAATGGTGTCCCTGAAAAAACTGTTGAGGATGCAAAAAGAAAAATCATAAACAGTGAGATATTTGCAAGGGAAGAGGTGACCCATGATGCAGAATCTCTGGGTTATGCCGCATCAGTTGCTGAAGACATACTTTACGACATAAACTACACAGACAACATATCAAAGGTAACAAAAAAAGATGTTGACAGATACCTGAAAAGATATTTTGGAGAAAACAACTACACGGAGGTTCAACTACTTCCTGATGATTAGAGGAATACAGATAGCAAAACAGCAGATATACACAAAAGACAGAAAACCTGTAGGATACGAACTGTTTTTCAGAGGAAGCATTGACGACCACTTTAAAGCATCACTGATAACATTTAACTACCTGATGGAAAACTCAAAAAACAGATACTATGTATTCCTTAACGTTAACGATGAATTTATTTTCAGTGAAATTCCGGACCTTACAGACAACAGAACAAAAATAGTGTTTGAGATTGTGGAGGATACACCTCTGACAGACAGACTTTTAAAGAGAATAAAAAGGCTGAAAGAAAAAGGAGCACTGTTTTCTATAAATAACTTTGATTTTAGCAAACATGCAGAATTTGTAGAGTTTCTTGACTTTGCAAAACTGAACATCGTAGATAACGAGAATGTATTTAGAAGTATAAAACTCCTCAGGGATTACAGAGTAAAATCTGTGGCGTTTAAGATTGAAAACGAAATATTTTATAAGATTGCTCAGCAGTTAGGATTTGAGTACTTTCAGGGGTTTTTCCTTTCTGTTCCCCAAGAGGAGAGTTTTGACCTGAATGAACACAACTACAAAGTAATTATAAAAGTGCTCAACTCTGTTATTAACATGGAGCCTCCAGAAAATGTAGAGGAATATCTGAAACTTGCCCCAAAACTTGTAACAAAACTTCTCATATACATAAACTCAGCATATTTTGGCTTTCGGACAAAAATATCATCAATACGGAGGATTATATCTGTTCTTGGGTATAAAAATCTTGAAAAATGGCTGCTGTTTCAGCTTTTCTACAGCAGAAAAGAGCTGACTATCCTTTTAGAGAAAGCATCTTTCAGGGGAAAAATAATGGAGCTTATAGCCTCACAAACACAGCCAGAGATGAAAGATGAGGCTTTTCTGACAGGTATGCTGTCTGTAATAGGTAACGACAGACTGGTAAAAGAGGTAAATCTTGACGAGAAAATAACAGATGCCCTTTATAAAAAGAGAGGTTTCCTTGGAGAGCTTCTTAGGGTGATAGAAAATTTAGAAAATGGCCAGTTTGAAAATTTACACACTATTATGAGAAAATACAACCTGTCTCCACAAAAGCTTATGGAGTATGAACTTCAGGCTTTCTCATGGTTTGAAAACATAAAAGAACAGGTAGAAAGTGTTCAGCCTTGAAAACTATCAGCTTATTCACAAAAAGGTTTATCTGAACAAAAAGTTAAAATCCCTCCTTGCCAATCACAGCAAGAATTATGTCAATATATACTTCCTGATAAACAGTTATGGCTACATCCCCAACATGGATTATTCCAATTTACAGAAAGTAATAAACTTTATAAAAAAGAAAACCAGAAAGAAAACTATATATTCCCATCCGTTAAAAGCAGTATTTTGCGACCAGAAGATTAACTTTAACTCAGACACAGCTACACACCTGATTTTAAAACTGAGTAACTCCTGTAGGATTAATTATAAAGAACTTATATTCTTCCCATTTGGAAAACAGCTACGGGAGTTTTTTACATCCTGTGACATTTTAACGTGGGACATTCTTATCTCAGTTGTCAATCTGAAAGACAGGGAAAAGATACCGCTCAGGGAGATATACAGATTTTCAAAACAGACAGGTAACAGTCCAACATCCACAAAACAGCTAATCCCTTATAAAAAAAGATTAAACTATATTTCACAGATTTTTGACCTGAAAGTTGAAAAAAATAATGTGATAGTTAACAGAAAGGAGATATCACAGCTATTGAAAAATATGCCCTACTTTTACGTTCCTTCAGAGATATACAGCTTAGACACTAAAAATAAGTTTTCAAAAAGGATTTTATACTATCTGTTTTACATAGGACAGATTAAGCACTTTAAGAGAGATAAAAAACCTGTAACCATGCTTTCACTGCTTAAAAACAGTGGAACCAGATACGAGCAGATAAGAAAACAGAAAGGTTTTCCATTTATTGAGGAAAAAATTTTCAGCTGTTTTCAGAAGGCTGAAAAGTTTTTCAAGATAAAGACAGAAGGAAATTACAGAAACTTCTACCAGTTCCTTGATACACAGATTTACATCAAGCCAACACAATACTACAGAAAAATTCTAAAATGTATTAGATAGAAATTTTTTCATTTCTGTTTTGAAAATAAACGTTTTAAACTATTAAAAAACTTCCATCTTTCGAAAACCTCTATACATTTAAAATTATTATTTAACCACTTATGAATAAGGGTATCATTATGAAAAAGATTTCCCTGAACAGACTGCTCTTTTTATACGTCCTTCTGATATCTCTTGTAGTTTTTCCACTGCTGTATTACGGAATATACAGTGCTTACATAATTTCCGATTGAGGAGAAAGTAAGAAAAGATTCAAAAGCTATTGCTCAGCAGGTTTTTAGCTCTATGTTCCAGATAATGAGAAAAGGGTGGAGTAGAGAAGATCTTATTGAGTTCTTAGATTCCCTGAAACACATCCAGAAAGATTACAGCATTGAAATTTACAGAACAAAAATCGTGGAGGAGCTTTTCGGGAAAATAAACCAGCCTGCCTTCTGACAACAGAATTACAGAAGCTGTAAGAGACAGAAAAGAAATTATCCAGAGAGAAGGTAGTACAGTAAGATACATAATGCCTGTTACTGCTAAAAAGCAGTGTCTTATGTGTCATGTCAATGCAAAAGCAGGAAATGTTCTGGGAGTGATTGAAGTAAAAACCAACATAGACAATATAGCAAAAGATTTTGCAGGGAATTTTTCAAAAGCATTAATTATGGTACTTCCAGTTCCAATGATTTTAGTAATGATATTAGGTTATATCATCACAAGAAGAATAAAAAACAATCTATCACATATGGGAAGAATTATAGACGAAGTCTACCGAATGGAAGACCTGAAGAAGTTCTTTAAACAGAGCATTGCCTTTCCACTTAAAGAGATTGACGAAGTGTTCCTTCAGATTAGAAAACTTATAAAAAAATTATCAGACATGGCAGTTGATAAGGAAGTTTTAGAGTTTGAGCTTGAACTTTTAGAAAAGTTTATCCTGACATCTGAAGTTATAAAAGACTGGAAAGAGTATGTTTTAGACCTTCTTATGAAGATGAACAAAATTATTCCTACCTACTTTATCTTTTCCATTTTTAAGGAAGAGGACAACTACGAAGTAGAGATATTCTGGCTTGGCATCCCGTCAGAGAAGCTGAAGCTACAGACAGAGCAGGTATTAAAAAGAAAAGTGAAGGAAAGCTTTAAACCACACGCAGAGTATATAGAGGTAAACCACAACATTGCCAAGCAAGATACATGCATATTTAGCCTGGAAGATACAGAGATAGATTACAAGATGAAATCACTGTTCTTAGAAAAACCCCAGATAGGTGGTATTGTAGGCATAGGAGTCAAACCATTTAGCAGACAGGAAAAAACAAAAATACTTGTGGTTGAGAGTATTCTGTCAACTCTCCTCAATGTGGTTGGTTCTGTAAAAGCTATATACAAATACACAAAAGATTTAGAATATTATGCAACAAGAGACCCTCTGACAGAGCTTTACAATCAGAGAGTTTTCTGGGAGCTTGCAGGTTATGAGGTGGGAAGGGCCAAAAGGTACAACTACAAGTTTTCAATGCTGGTTATGGATATTGACAACTTTAAAATAGTAAATGATACATATGGTCATGAGTTTGGAGACAAATTCCTGATAAAAGTTGCCAATCTGTTTGAGAAGTCTATACGGCCGGGAGATGTTGTTGCAAGATACGGAGGAGATGAGTTTGTTATGCTTCTTCCCCAGACAGACGAGAACGGAGCTTTCACTGTTGCAAAAAGGATTTTAGAGAATGCTGGCAACTTCTTTATAACAACTCCAGACGGAAGAAATATAACCCCAAAATTTTCTGTCGGTATAGCAACATACCCAGACCATGCTGTAGATGTAAAAGAACTGTTTGCTATAGCTGATGAGATGATGTATAAGGCAAAGCAATCTGGCAAAGGACAGATAAAACTTCCTGAAGAGAAAGACATTCTTGAATTTTTCAAAAAAGAAAATGAAATCAGCATAGTTCTTGCTGAGGCAGTAGACAATAAAAAAATTGTCCCATACTTCCAGCCTATATTCAGCACAGAAACAGGTAAAGTTGAAGCTTACGAAGTGCTCAGCAGAATTTTCATAAATGGGGAAATAATACCAGCACACAGGTTCGTAGAGATAGCAGAAAGAACAGGTCTTATATTCCGAATGGACCTGATTGTAATAGAAAAAGCCCTGGAAAAACTGAAAAATAGAAAAGGAAAAATATTTATAAATCTATCCCCAAAATCACTTATAATTGCCGACTATCTAAAAAAAGTAAAAGAGATGGTTAGAAAGTACAGAATAAATCCTGACAGAATAATATTTGAGATTACAGAAAGGGACACAGTAAAAAACTTCTCTGCACTACAGAGCTTTGTTATTAACCTGAAAGAAAATGGCTTCCAGTTTGCCATTGATGACTTCGGCAGTGGTTTTTCTTCCTTTTTCTATGTAAAACAGCTTCCTATAGACTATGTGAAGATTGAAGGAGCATTTATACAGAACCTTACCAAAGACGAAAAAGACAGGGCATTCGTAGAAAGTATAGTTACACTGAGCCAAAAGTTAGGCATAAAAACAATAGCAGAATTCATAGAAGATGAAGAAACCTATCATACTGTAAAAGAAATGGGTATAGATTACGCACAGGGATACCATCTTGGAAAACCATCTCCAGAAATATAAAAAAGGAGGTGTTTATGATTAATCTAAGTGGATAAATCATAAAGGAAATCTTCAAAGATTATTACGAAATATTAACCTCAGATGAAATAGCAGAGATGTTTTTCCACGAAAAGGGACCGGTTGAAAAGAGTGTAAAAAAGATGAGCAGTATATTTGAAAATCTGATAAAGGTCAGCGACAGCAAAAAATGTGAAAAAAACTGGAAAATTTAGGTAGATTCTATTTTGAACAGGGAATTCCTTTCAACAGCTTTTTATACTCATTTGATATTCTGGAAAAGGTATTTAAACAGGGGGATTTTTTCTCTGGAAATTAAAAATCTGTTTGATAAAGTGAAAATACGGAGTAGGTTTGAAAGTTATGTAAAACACCTGAAAAATGCTGTTTTTGAAATTACAGAGCAATTTGCAATAGATAACATTGATAAACTGGAAAATTTTGTAGCAGAAAAAAACATTAAAATGGCTTTAGACGATTTTGGCTCAGAATATTCCTCCATAAAGGCAGTGGTTGAGCTTACAACAGGAAAGGTTATTAAATATCTGAAAATTGACGGTTCTCTGATAAAAGATATGGAAAAAAGTGAGGAGAATTTCTATATTGTTGAAAGCATGGTAAAGATAGCAAAAACTCTGAACCTGAAAACTGGAGCAGAGTTTATTGAAAACAAAAATGTATTAGAAACTGTAAAAAGTCTTGGTATTGATTACACTCAGGGTTTCTATCTTGGAAAACCTAAACCCCTTTCAAATACATCTTTGGTAGAGCATTTCCATAACAGAGAATACTTCATTAAACAGCTAAAAATAGATAGCGATGGTGAAAAGATACAGGAGATTACTGACACTGATTAAAGTTTCTGTAAACAACGGAATTTCCGACGAAGAACTTTTATCCATTACGGTAAAGATATCAAAAATATCCGTATAACAGACCTGTTTGTAAAATGGAATCAAAACATACTTGTTATTGTAGCCCCCGAGATTGGAGGGACAAGGCAGAAGGATTAAATTTTCTGCCGAAAAAGGTTTTGGGGATTTAGTAGAAATTGAGATATTAGAGGTTAAAGCTGAAAAAAGTAAGCAGATTGAAGAGTCTATAAATCAATTTCTGGATTCAGACATTCCCTTTTTCACCGCTGAAAATCTGAAAAGTCAGGAAAACAGTTTCTAAAATGGTACAATTCAGTTACAATAATATACTCCCTGTCCCCGTAGCTCAGAAGGATAGAGCACGAGATTCTAATCTCGAGGTCGGCGGTCTGAATCCGCCCGGGGACATTATAAAAACTTTTCAGGAGAAGTTTATGATTATAACTTTTACTTCCTTGAAGGAAAGTGAGACAAAATTTTTCAAAAGAGCATTTGAAAGGATTTCAGTTAAAGCTATTTGACCAGACAATAGACAGGATACCTGTTGAAGAGATTGAAGATACAGAAATACTTCTGTATTTGTATTTGATAGAATAAATAAAGATATAATTTCAAAGATAAAA
>JAUZSJ010000068.1 GCA_030949555.1 Persephonella sp.
CCAGAAGAAGATTTGCAGGAAGAATTAAAAGAAGGTAAATGTGAGGAGGAATCATGGCAAAGAAAAGAAGAAAGGCTGCAAAAAAGGTAAAAAGAACAGTGTCTTATGGAATAGCGCATATTCAGGCAACATTTAACAATACAATCGTTACCATAACAGATAAGGAAGGAAATGTGCTTACATGGGCTTCAGGAGGAACAGAAGGATTTAAAGGGACAAGAAAATCAACTCCCTATGCAGCACAGAAAGCTGCTGAAAAGGCTGCAAAGAAAGCTATGGATGAGTTTGGGATGAAAGATATAGAAGTGTGGGTAAAAGGACCAGGAGCAGGAAGAGAATCTGCCATCAGGACACTTCAGGCTGCTGGGCTTAACATAAAAGTTATTAAAGATGTGACACCAATACCCCACAACGGTTGTCGTCCACCAAGCAAAAGGAGGGTGTAATTTATGGGTAGATATTTAGGACCACTGACAAAGGTCAGTAGAAGGCTTGGCGTTTTTGTAGGAGGAAGTCTGAAAGCTTTTCAGAAGAGAAATTATCCTCCCGGTCAGCACGGTAGAGTGCAGGGAAGAAAGGTAAAACTTTCCGACTATGCAATTCGTCTTCAGGAAAACAGAAGCTGAGATATTTTACGGTGGTCTCAGGGAAAAGCAGTTTAAAAGATACTTTGATGAAGCAGCGAGAATAGCAGGTATCAAAGGTGGAAACACTGGTCAGATATTCCTTCAGCTTCTTGAGAGAAGATTAGACAATGTTGTTTATAGACTTGGCTTGCAAAGACGAAGGAGACAGGCAAGACAGCTTGTCAGACATGGGCACTTCTTAGTGAACGGCAGGAAGGTTGATATTCCCTCATATCAGGTTGACCCGGGAGATATTATTGAAGTAAGAGAAAAGAGCAGAAACTCCCCCCTGTTTAAAGAAAACCTTGAAAACATAGACCCGAGAGCTATTCCTAACTGGCTTGAATTAGATAAGGACAACTTCAGAGGGAAAGTGTTAGAGATACCTCAGGAGATTGAGCTTGAAATTCCAGTAAATGTTCAGCTGATTATTGAGTTCCTACTCAATGTAATAAAGGGAACAAATCCCCAGACGGAGGTAAAAAACCTATGCCTTTTTAGAGTTTGTTAAACCAAATAAGATTTACTGGGATGAGTCAACAAAAACAGAGAGTTACGGTAAACTGTTTGTTGAGCCTTTAGAAAGAGGATACGGTATAACCCTTGGTAATGCTCTCAGAAGAGTTCTCCTTTCGTCTTTAGAAAGTGGAGCCATAACAGCAGTAAAGATACAGGGCGTTTCTCACGAATTTACCACAATTGATGGAGTTATAGAAGATGTTGCTGAGATTGTGCTTAATCTTAAACAGATAAAGTTTAAGATGGAAGAAGGTATAGACAGTGATATTGCCATTTTGGAGTTTAAAGGTCCCGGTGAGATTAAGGCAGGTGACATTAAGGTTTCTCCCGGAATAGAGATTGTTGACCCAGAAATCCATATAGCAACAGTTGAAGATGATGTGGAAGTTAGAATGGAATTGAAAGTAGAGAAGGGACGTGGTTATGTGATGGTGGAAGAGATGGAGCAACCTACAGAGATAGGATGGATACCGATAGATACGGCATTTTCCCCTGTTAAAAAATGCACATTTAAAGTTGAGCCAACAAGAGTTGGGGATAAGACAAACTACGACAAGCTGATACTGGAATTTTGTACTGACGGCTCTATTACTCCTGAAGAGGCTCTGACAAAAGCTACCAACATACTTATAGAACACTTCCAGCTCCTCCTCAATCCAACAGTTAGAAAGGTGGAAGTTGTAAAAAGAGCAGAGCCAGAAAGTATAGCAGAGAAGATAGAAGCTGATAAACTCTCCCTTGCAATAGAGGAACTTGAGATATCTTCGAGGGCTACAAATACCCTTAAGAAATTAGGAATAAACACTATCGGTGATCTTGTAAAAATGACAGAGGAAGACCTTAAGGAAGCAAAAAGCATTGGTAGAAAAGCTTTAAAAGAGATAAAAGAAGCCCTTGCTGAACTTGGTCTTGAACTTGCTCCATCACCAACAAAAAAAGAGTAAGAGAGGTAAGGATAGATGAGACATAGGGTAAAAACAAAAAGTTTCCACAGAAATAAAGAACATAGAGAAGCATTATTTGTTAATCTTGCCATTGCCCTGATAGAGAACGGGAGGATAGAGACCACTCTACCAAAAGCAAAAGCTCTCAGGCCTTTTGTTGAGAAACTTGTAACTCTTGCGAAGAAAGAAACCATAGCAGCACGTAGACTTCTAAACGCAAGGCTGAGGAACAACAGAAAGGCAGCAACAAAACTGTTTAAAGACATAGCTCCCCTCTTTAAAGAGAGAAACGGTGGATACACAAGGATTTACAAGTTAGACAAGAGAAGAAGGGGAGACGATGCTCAGATGGCAATAATTGAGTTTGTTGAATACCCTGAAAAAGAGGAATAATGTTTATATTTGCAAATCTAATAGAGGCGGTGGCCAGAATTCTGGACATCGCCCTTACTATTTATATGTGGATTGTTATAATATCTGCTCTTCTCTCATGGGTTAATCCTGACCCTTACAACCCTGTGGTGAAATTTCTCAGAAATGCAACAGAGCCAGTTTACAGAAAGATAAGAAAATTTATCCCTACCTACTTTGGAGGTATAGACATAGCACCTCTTATTGTTTTATTTATCATCATGTTCCTCCAGTATTTCTTGGTTCCATCACTGCACGAGCTTGCCTACAGACTCCGGTATTGATGGAGTTAGAAAAACATATAAAACAAAAGCCTTTAGACTTTATTGTTGAAGAGGTAATACCTTTTACGCCGGGAAGAAAGTGGGGATTTTCAGCTTTTTGTTCTAAAAAAAAGTAATCTTTCCACGCTGCAGGTTGTACGATTTTTGTCTAAATTTTTTAGAATAAAACCCTCTGACATAGGATTTGCAGGATTGAAGGACAGGTTTGCCATCACTTCCCAGTATATTACTATTCCTGCAGATATTTATGTTCCTGATAGGCTCTGCTTTTTAAATAAAGGAGGAAAATGGAAAAAAAGTGATAAAGTGGATTTCTTTTCTGAACAGGGTTTCTGTCTAAAAAAGGCAGGTTTTTCAGGCAGGAGTTTACAGCTTGGAGATAACAGAGGAAACAGGTTTACTGTAAAGGTGAGAAATATTCACAGGGAGGAGAGGAAAAGGTTTTATTACAACTTGGAGATTGTTAAACATTCTGGCTGTGCCAACTACTTTGGTGAGCAGAGATTTGGCAGTGTAAAAGGAAGAAATGACTTTATATTCCTTTATCTGCTTAAAGGAGATGTTGAGGAAGCCCTCAAGACCTATTTCTCAATAAAGAGCAGTCTGAAACACTGGGGAAACTGGGAGCTTTTTTACAGGGATTTACGGAGAAAGATAGAAGATTACGAAAGGGACCTGATTTTAGGCCTGAAGAGGGGTCTTACATTTGAAAAAGCAATAAGGATACTGCCTAAAAATGTGAGACTTATGTTTAACTTTGCCTTCCAGTCTTACCTGTGGAATGAGTATCTGAGAAGATACATAGAAAACAGATATCCCTTTAAAAGGATTAACTTTATCCATAACTGGAAGCTGAGCTTTTACCTTGAGGTTAATGACCCTGAATATCTCAGGAATTTAGAGATTCCCTATACAGGGAGAGACTATCCTGTAGATGATAGTTTACTTAAAGATATTATGACGGAAGTTGTAAATAGATTTGGTATAAGAGAGGAAGATTTTGGAAGAGAAGTGGCAGGTATTAATGTGTTAACAGATGGTTTGAGAAGGGCTGTATTTTTTCCGGAGGATTTTAAGATTGTAGGAAAGACCAAAAGTTCAATCACCCTCCGTTTTTCCTCCCTGCTGGCAGTTATGCTACTATCCTTTTGAGAAATCTTCTCAGCTGATAGTTCTAACATGTAGAGGTTTAACTGGTCTTTGATAATCTTTATTACTTCTGCGTTTAAAGGCTTTAGCTTTGATACAAAAAATAGCACTCCGTCAATCTCCTCTCCTTTTCCAATAGTTATTGCAAAGACATATGGAGCATTAAATATCCTATTTATGTCATGGTTCTGATAGAGCTCAAAATCTCCCTCTATAAGCTTTAATGCATCTTTTTCGCATTTAACTTTTTCTGTAGAGTAGCATCGGCTGTTTAAAAAGTCAAAATACACAATACCATCTATTCCTAAAATCTCATTGATGTCGTAAATCCACAGTTTCAGGGGTATTTTTTCTTCTCTCATCTTTTTTAGAGATTTCAGTATACTGAGTAATTCTTCCTGTTGCTGTATCTTCTCCTGATACGAAATATTCTTTATGTAAAGATTCTCCATCTCATTTTTAGCTTCTTTGAAATCTTTTTCTATTTTTGAGAAACTGCTGTACAGACCATAAATACCAATCAGTCCTGCCAGAGTTGTTGATAGAAAGGTAAATTCCGAGAAGTATGATATATAGCTGGATATAAAAAGAGGTATAGAAGAGAGAGATAGGAAGTAAAGAGTATCTCTGTAATTTCTGACAAATTCAACAAATAGAGGAACAGTTAGCATAGAAAGATGTACATATCCTGTCAGGTAGGTTGATATAGATATGAAGAATATATCAAACAGAAGGAAAAGATATTTTGTGTTCGTATTTTTAGGTACAAGAAGATAGGATAAAAAGTACATACCTGATAGAGAGAAGAGAGCTCCGCTGTAATCAACATTCCCATTTAAGGTGGCAAGGATAACAGTAAAGGCTATAAAAAATCTTATTAAAATCTGAAATATGTTCATCATATTTTCCTGTAAATTCTGTTTATTACAAAAAAGAGACTGCTTACACAGTTATCTATTAATTTTTCGTTTAAAAAATCCTTTTTCAAGCTGTACATGTTTTCATTAGGTTGTGATGCAAACCATACAATAGGAATATCTATTTTATCAATTACAGAAAAATCTTTTAATTTTACACCTTTTATTTCTGTTTTATTTTCCATAAAGAGTTTACTGATTTTTCTGTAATGGAAAAGGTCTAACAGATTTTTTCTATTTTTTAGGATAAGTTTCTCATTTCCCAGACCACAGTTTTCTATATGGAATATTGATATAATCCTCTCTCTGTCCATTTTTTCCATGTGTTTAAAAAAACCTGTGTAATCTGCAAACTGCATATCAGAAAGTAAAGCTCTTATCCTGTATCCCCGTGGATGCTTAACCTCAATAAGTTTTTTTACAAGTTTAAGAAACACCTGAAAAGAACTGTGAAACTCAATACTGTCTGGTCTGCTGTATATCTGGTCAAATGGAAAGTGAAGATAAACAAAGTAAGCTCCAACTCCCAAGTCACAGAACAGATTTTTAAACTCTAAATTTTTTCTTTTTATAGAAATTTTAATTTTAACTCTGTTATGATTTAAGATTGACGGAACATAAAAAACAGGAAATTCTTTTATGTTAAGAGGTTTTTTTACTGGTGTATTTGTTATAACAGCTGAAGGGCTGCTCTTTATTATGTGGTGGAAAATTGAGATATCATCCATATGTTCAATATACAGAATCTTTTCAGACAGATCTTTTAATGCAATGTGGGGGAAACATTCAGTCTGCTTGATTAACTCCCCTTCAATAACTGTTCTGCCACGGTAATTAAAGGAAACAGGTCTGAGTTTTATCTTTTTTCCTGAAATCTCAAGAGTCGCACCTTTTACGGCATACTGCTCTGTATTATATCTCTCTTCGTTTATCTCAACCCCTTTTACTGTTTGCTTTAAAGTGCTAACAATATAATCCCTTATATTCACCCTCACTTAATAGGCATTACCCAGTCTCTGTATTTTTCTATCTTTCCCCTTACGGCATCAAAATATACAGACTGTATCTCTTTTGTTATCTTTCCCGGTTCCCCATCTCCTATCTTTCTGTGGTCTATCTCTACCACAGGGGAGACCTGAGCTCCTGTTCCACAGAAAAACACCTCGTCAGCAACATAAAGCTCTGTTCTTGATATGTGTCTTTCTTCCACTTCATATCCTAAATCTTTTGCTATTGTTATGATGGCATTTCTCGTTATACCTTCTAATATGTCGTCGCTGACGGGGTGTTATCAGTTTTCCATTTCTGATTATGAATATGTTCTTCTGCGGAACCTTCACTGAAACATAACCGTTTTTGTTCAGGACAATAGCCTCATCAGCACCAGCTAATATTGCCTCTGTTTTGGAAAATGCACTGTTTACGTATGCTCCGGCCACTTTAAGCCTTGGGGGTATCATGTTGTCGTTCAGTCTTGTCCATGATGAGACAATAGCTTTAATTCCGTTATCTATGTCTATGTAATCCCCTAAAGGGTATGTGTATATGGCTATTTTAGCTGTATAATCTATCAATTTTGGACTTATCTTCAGGTCTGCAAAGTAAACGAGGGGTCTTATATATATGTCAGACTTTATGTTGTTTATCTTTATCAGGTCTTTTGTTATCTGAATAAGGTCTTCTATTGTTTCGTCAACCTTCATGTTTAAAACTTTCATGTTCTGAAAAAGTCTCTCGTAATGCTCCCTGAAGAACAGTCCCCACATTGTGTCGGTCTCTTTATCATAATAAGCTCTTATGCCTTCAAATATTGCTGTTCCGTAGTGGAGGGAGTTCGTTTTTATGCTGATTTTGGCTTCATCTTCAGGAACGATTTTTCCCTCAAAGTAGACATATTCCATAAACTGCCTCCAGAGATTTTATAGATTAATAGAATATTTTAACATTTATAAGTCCAATGTTTTAATTTAAGAAAAATTAGAAACAGGAGGTAAATGTGGAATCTTTAACAAAATCATATATAGTATAATTGAGAAAATATTTTTTGAGGTGATAGGTATGGCTTTCCATCCACAGGATGTTAGATTTGATTTAGACCTTATTATGAAGTATGCAAAACCTGCTCCCAGATATACCAGTTATCCTACAGCTCAGGAGTTTTCCCCTGCTGTTACAGAAAAACAGTGGAGGGAAAAGGTTATCCAGTCTAACAGCAGAAAAACTCCCCTCTCCCTTTACTTTCACATTCCTTTCTGTGAGTCTGCCTGCCATTTTTGTGGATGTAATGTGATTATCACCAGAAGAAAAGAAGTGGTTGAACCTTATCTTGAGCATCTGTTTAGAGAGATGGACATAATGGGCTCCCTTGTGGATAAATCAAGAAAGGTTGTTCAGCTCCACTGGGGTGGGGGAACACCTAACTACCTTGAAGATGACCAGACTGTCAGGCTGATGGAAGAAATCAAAAAAAGATTTGATTTTGACAAAGATGCTGAAATTTCCATAGAGATAGACCCAAGACATGTGAGCAGGGACAGAATATTTCTCCTGAGGGATATAGGTTTTAACAGGGTTAGTTTTGGAATACAGGATTTTAACCCAAAGGTTCAGGAAGCTGTAAACCGTATTCAGCCTGAGAAGATGATATTTAACGTGATGTCATGGATCAGGGATTAAATGCACGAAGCTAAATATATATATAAATAATAAATCATATATATATATATATATAATAATAATATATATATATATATATGGTAATAATATATATAATAAAAAATTTATATGTGGAAAATCAATACAGAAAGCGTTTCACGATAAATGCGAAAACGTTAAACACCCAAA
>JAUZSJ010000069.1 GCA_030949555.1 Persephonella sp.
TCGGGAGCCCGCAGTGCCACCGTGATGATGCCTGGTCTCTCATCATCCTCCACAGCTGCAGAGGCCCACTAAGAACACCCAGCTAGGCTATGTAAACACTGTGACAAAAGGATTACAGATAAAGGAAATGCTAAGGACAGCAGAACATCTACAGTGTAGAGTGTTACCTCTAGCAAGGAAGGGGTTTTTAGCCCTTTTTTATCATGGAAAGCTTGTCTGCTTTTGAGCTTTAAAGAAAACAGGAATGGGTCTTTCTAAACTTCATCTTTTGTTTTACTTTATTTATTGTTTATTTTTCTTTTTAGCTAGTTCGAGAACAGTTTATTTATCTCGGCTTATCTGTTTCTGGAAAGATTGCAGAATGTTCTGAGAAACCGGCCCTTAGGGATGTGTCAGGCTTCAACCCCTTGCTGCTCAACAGGCTTGCAGCTTAGATGTTATGCCAGGCCTCAGACATCCCTTTACAAAACTGTTAATTGTTTTTTCCTGAGAGGTAAACAGAGAAAAGGGCTTTTTAGCTCTTCAACCATTTTTGGGTAGGGTAAGAAATGACAACATTATGTGCCTGATTTTCGTCTCAGATAACAAAAACTTTTATCTCCGTTTACTGGCTTAAAAACAAATGATTGAGGTATAAAAGCTACTGATGGAGATGAAACTTCGAATACCTTGCCTATTTTGGAGCAGTGAGCAGTTAGCGAGGAGAGATTTTGTCAATGGAACGAGCCTTCCAAAGTCATAACAGCATGCATCAGAAGGAGCCATGATGCTGGAAGAATGAGGTCTGACGCAAAGGTGCTGTGTCTCCCTGCCTGTTTACCCTCTGTGCATCGTGCCCAGCTGCTCAGTTTTTTTGGGGGTATTTTGGTCTCATAGCTCCAACCGAAATGCCTGAGGTAAACTCCTTAAACTTCTGCCAGCTTCACTTGCTAGCCCAGACCCATAAAGCATTAAGCTCACTCATTGTAGCTTATCACTTCTTCTATTCAGATTTGAGCTGATGCGTTGTTGTCAGATACATAGAAAGCAGCTTTTTAAAGAAAGGTGCCAGCCAGCATCAGTGTTTCTTACACTTTCAGCAAAGCTTTCCTTACTGGTTTTCATATAACAATGGGTTCTGCTTGTTTCTTCGTATTCATGTTTTTCTGCTTTTAACGTCAGAGCTCTAACCAAAACTCACCGATGGTGGGGAGGCGGCTAAGAGGCCGTCATTTCTGTGGAGAAGCAAAGTTTTGCAGTTCAGCAGAAGATCGAAAACAGTTATGGATGCAGCCAGATTTCTGATAGGTTGCCATGACAGGCAAGCGACTCTCAGGGCTTTCTTCCAGAGCATCAGACACAGGGGAGCTCCATAATGGATGAAACACACAGATTAGAAAACTGGAATTGTAGAGATCCAGCTCCTGCAAAAGTAAAGATAAGAGAAGGTATATGGCGGTCACAAACACTGTTCTTGCCGAATTCGATGGTTATCTCCGAATATCCTGAGAAGGGAAGTTATAGCTGCTATCAGTATTACCGCCAGGTGCCTGTTGTCCAGCATTTTCTTTATACTCTCTTCTATTCGTGTATCTCTTGCTCTTTTGCCAGCTTTTTTAAACTTCCTCCTTCCTTTCTCAAGAAATCTAATGGGTCTCATTTCTCTTCTCAGAGCCCTCTATAAATTGCAACAGTTTGCAGTCGGAATATAATAACCGATACTAGGTGTGCACACAGGAGAGCTCCTTGCTTAGTTGCAGACCGTTGCTGTCCGTGGGGAAACACCCCGATAATGTGGTTACAGGCCGATTGCATCGTTAACCACACGTCGTGTGTGCCAGCTTCCAGTCAGTGTTCGAGATGGGATTTAGTACATGGCCGCAGTACCAGGAGCTGTGGATCGGGGGGGAATTCATGGACCTGTAGATTTCTCATGCCCGTTTTTGGGGGATGTTATGACTTCTGAGACACATTCCTCCCGAGATTTTTATGCCAGAAAATGTAGAAGCAGGATACTGGTGGTGTGGCTGACAGAGGGGCCAAACAGCATTGAGTTCACAGGTCAGCCCACACTGCTGGCATGAAAACGACAGCAACAGCTGGTCATGTGGCAGGTCCATCAAGAATAAGAGGAGTTTCAGGACGAGTCTCGAGGGAGGAAAAGCTTACCGTGCATTTATAGCCCTGGACTTCGGTAGATTGAAAACAAACAAATCGCCTACTCACTCGAGCAGCTCCCGATTTTTGAATCCAGCCTCCACGCCAAGCACAGACCACAGTGCTGGGAGACGCTTAGCAACGGTTGGAAGTCAATGATAGAAAGAAATGTTGTGCTGCATCAGCTGGAAGCGGTGCTCTAAACCCGAGAAAATGGCAGATAAGGGTCAGGAGCTACACAGCAACATAGTGCCATCTGACAAGAAAACTACAGATGCACAGGCGGCATCTATTCTCAGCCCAATGCCTGATGAAGAATCTTTCTCCAACCCGTCTTTTTATGCTTCAAACAGGTCTCCCGCCCGCATCAATACCTGCTGCAGCAACAGGAATTACAGCGGGTCGCGCCAAGATAAATATCAGTGGTCTCAGCAGATGAACACTAATTTCCTGGGGAGAGCTTAGGCAATCAAAATGAGTCTCTTTTCCAACAGCCAGGCAGTACTCTGCCCATACAGTGGCAAATAAACAAGCAAAGGTACTGTTTTCTTTTCCAGTAGAAAACCCACGAAGACATAAAATGATGTAAACCAAACAACACTGATGCAGTAAGAGCATCGCTATACTGTGGGCAAAGAAAGATATGGGGAAATAAAGAACTGATCTGCCATCTCAGAAAAACTGGGAAAAGATTTCAGTGATAAAACATATAAGCAGTTTAAAGTCCAGACAGGGGTATGCAAACAACAGCAACCACAGCCTGAACGTCCTTCCTCAGCTTCCAGAGCCAGAGTTTCCTGTCTTCAGTAAAAGTAAAACTCTGGTGTGCCACGCATGTTGATGTCCTTCCTCCTTCTCCACTGGTCATAAGAGGCACCTCAGAATAGCAAAGATTTCATCTTCTTTTCCTCTTAATGCTTTATTAACACCCAGGTTCAGTCTCGCGCAACGAGACAAAGTCCGTTGGATTGTAGTGTAATTTTCCTTTTCTTTCAACAGACTCTTCAGGTGCCAGGAATCTCGGGTCTGGCAGGCTGAATCCCTTCATGCATCTCACCAGCAGGATCATATCTACCTCTTCTTTAGGTCTTTCCTGCTTCTGTTGAAAATGCAAACAGCAGCCATTTTGGGCCATAAAGTCACGCCTGCCTCTTACTTTTCAAACCTGAAGACCCCCTTCACATCTTCCATTCAATACACCAGCCAGAACATGCTGTGGAGACACAGATCTTCCACTCATTTCCTCTAGTTTCTGCTTCTGTACCCTGAAATCCTCTTCACAACCGTGCTGAGCAGTTTCTGTTTCGTTTTTCTCACCTAACCCATGTGCAAGCATTGCTGTTGGGGAGCTTTGCCCAGCTTTACATCCCTGAGATCAAGAAGGAGAACATACCTCTGCATATGTCTGAATTTCTGCTTTATTAAATTAGGCATAGCCTGCCTGTGTTCTTCCTGGTAGCTTAACCCAGCCTCTACCTTCCTCAGGAATATCTCTTGAATATCAACTTTGACAGCTATATCTTCTTCATATGAGCTTGATTTGTTTTATCTAGCTTACTCAATGAGCCCTTCGCAGGAGTCTGCTCTTTACGCAGGCAGAAATGTAGTGTGGCAGGTATTTTCCATCCTTCCAAGCTTGTTAAACAGACATAGTAATATATAATTGAAGGTACAGGCGACCCAGATATGTGGAAAAGCTTTCTGAATACATCCACAGAGCTTCCCACAGTAAATCTATGATTTTTCTGATTGAAATAGCTCAAGAGGAATATGCTTTCTGGGTGAACTGTTGAAGGAAATCCTTCTGAGATAAAATCAAAAAACTTACTGGGAAATGCAAAAGGATATATCAAAGCAATACTGATATAAACAACCATATACTTCCTGAAATACAGCATTACATACTTTTCTGTATTAAAATCGCTTATGTAGCAGAATGGTTTTTAGAAAACAAAATAGCCTGGGCGATATCTGTCGGAAAACATAAATGTGATCATGAAAAGAGGTCAGAGAAACTGGCACACCGACCTTGGGGAAAAGATTCCCAAACATTTGAGACGAAATTACTATTTAGTCACAGAACAGATACTGAAAAAGGCAGATTTAATATTTCCTTGAGAAAGAGATACACTGTCATACCTCAGTTGTTCTGTTGGTAAGTCATGCCCTTGTTCCCCTGTTTGTTCCTGCCAGATTGAGGGCAGCTTCTTCACCATGGGCCTCTTTGTTCGAATGATCGCCTTAAGAAGATGCAGATCAGTATGGAAACAGTCATTAGGGGACAGTAGTGGGAGCCCAGAAGAATTGAGAAACTTACAGTCTGCGTTTGAGGAGGCTTTCATTTCAGTGGCTGGTATATATAAAAACATAATGAAAAGATGGGTCAAAAATTGTGTTCAACAAGTATGCTGGGCACGATGCTGTTTATTGAAAGAACAGAGTTTCAGCCTGGCATCTGTGAGACAGCAACAAATTGACACAAAATGTCCAAAATCTGGTGGATACAGTGTTTCATTGAAGCAAAAGAGAGCCGGACGAAGAGATAAAAGAACATATTAACACCTGCGGTTTATTGATGCAGCACTTGAGATCAATAAAACCGCAGGTGTTTATTATGACAACATCTGCCTCCTTAAGGTCCGACACTATCTGTACCTTCCCAGCTTTTAGCTTTCCAAGTAAGAGCTCTGTATCCACCAGATTTTTTGGACATCCAAGACTGACCATACCTACCTTCAATCAGATACCTCCCTGACACTTTTTATCTCACAGATATTAGGCTGAAACTCTGTTCTTTCCAGAACTTTTTGCCAGCTGTACAGTGCTTTTTGTCAGCAAAAAGATATAAGTGAGTAAATATCTTCTACATTATCAATAGAAGAAACCCCAGCAGATATTGTCACTGTTTCTTCAAACTCCCCACATCTGATTTTTGAACCTGAGAGTTTTTTTATTATCTTTTCCATTATGTGAACTGCATCTTCTTTTGTTGCAAATGGAAAAAGTATAAAAAACTCCTCCCCTCCGTACCTGAATATAAAGTCAGATTTTCTCAGATTCTTCTGGAGCTCCCGGGCAACCTTTTTTAAAACACAGTCCCCAACCTGATGACCGTACTGGTCGTTTATCTTCTTAAAGTCGTCAATATCAACCATTGCAACAGACAGGGGTCTTTTTGATATTTTTGCTATGTGAAAATTTGAAGAAAGTATAAATTCCAGACTTCTTCTGCTTAGAACTTTCGTAAGAGGGTCTATATTTGCATCCTCTTCATACATCACAGCAAATGTAAGACCAAGGAGGCTGACAAACTTACCAACAAGATTGAAAAACTCTGAATACTCAAGGAGCAGATGCTTATAATCTCTTTTCTCAAGGAAATGGTAAATCTGTATAGCACTTCCATGGATTTTTTTGTGCAGTGTTACAATCTCTGTTCTGTATTCATCAAATATTCCCAGACCATCTGCATGTTCAAGTCTTTTCCCAAGGTCACAGTTGTGATGCCCAAGAGGGATACTGCTCTCTGACCTTAGCTTCCTTACATCTTCTAACAGTTTATTTACCCATATGAGATGGTCTCTTACAAAAGGTTTCAGTGTACTCTCAGAATTTTTCAGTATTCTCAGTTTTTCCCTTATCCAGTTTTTGTCCTGTTTTATGTTTTCCGACAGATATCCATAGGCTATTTTGTTTTCTAAAAACTTCATTCTGCTTTCTATAAAGCTGATTTTGTACAGGAAAGTTGCTGTATCTTCCTCAATCTGGGAAAGTATCACAGCAATTTCAGGAAGTATATAGTTGTTTATATCCAGTATTAGCATGTACGATATATCCTTTTTAAAAAGTTTCCTTCCCAGTAAAAAAGCTTTTGGTTTTATCTCAGAAGGATTTTTCTCTCCCTTCAACAGTTCCTTTACAAGCTCAATATATTCCTCTTTAATTTCTTCAATTTCTTCCGAAAAATCTTTATAGATTTCAAAATTTCTGTGGAGAAACTCTGTGATTTTTAAGGATACATATTCAGAAAGCTTTTCCATATCGGGCCACCTTGAAATGAAGTATACCATCAATTATATATTTACTATGTCTGTTTAACAAGCATTCTGGAGGATAAGATGAAAAAATACCTTATACTGACTTCCTGCCACACTTTTTATTTCTGCCTGCGTAAAGCAGGAGGATGTTGACCTCCTGCAGAAGGAGCTCATTGAGGTAAAAAAAGAACTTGCACAGATAAAACAAAATCAAACTCATATGAAAGAAGATATAGCACAGCTTTCAAAAAGAGTTGACAATGTTTCAAAAACTGCTTCGCAAAATGCTTTAGAAATTCAAAAGATAAAATCCTTTGGAAGTATAAAAAAGGAAGATATTCCTGAGGAAGGTAAAGAACAGGTTAAAATACCAGAAAAACCTGACAGGCTATACAAATATGCCCTCGATGCCTACTTTAAAGGAAAAATGAAACAGTCAAAAGAAGCTTTTGAAAAATTTGTAAAAAAGTATAGAAATTCGGAACTTTACGACAATGCCCTGTTCTGGCTTGGACAGATATATTATACAGAAGGTAAGTATGAGAAAGCTCTCAGCATATTTGACAGTCTCATACAGGGATGTAAAACAGGTCAGATTGTTGACTGCAACAAACTCCCAACAGCAATGCTAAAAAAAGCACTCTGTTACATAAGGTTAGGTGAAAAAAGCAAAGCAAAGAAACTGCTCAACACGGTTGTGAGAGAGTTTCCAGACACAGAAGAAGCAGAAATTTCCCTTAAAAGGTTAGAGGAAATGAAGTGATGGAAAATCTGTATAAAATTCCACAGCATGTTGCAATAATTATGGATGGAAATGGAAGATGGGCAAGAAGAAGAGGTCTTCCCAGAGTTTACGGTCACAGAGAAGGAGCAAAAGGGTAGAGGAGATTATTGAAACTGCCCGGGAAGCTGGCATAAAATGGCTTTCTGTTTTTGCATTTTCAACAGAAAACTGGGAAAGACCTAAAGAAGAAGTAGATGCTATTATGTCCCTGCTGGTGGAATACATAAATAAAAAAGTTCCATACCTTGTGGAAAGAGATATTAGACTGAGATTTATGGGAAGAATTGAACAACTCCCTGAAATGATAAAAAATTCTGTTGAAGAAGGAGAAAAGGCCACACAGCACTGCAAATCTATGGACTTTGTCGTTGCGCTGAACTACAGTGGAAAGACTGAACTTATAGATGCATTTAATAAAGCATTAAAAGAGGAAAAAGAGATTAAAGAGGAAAAGACTTAAGAAAATACTTTTATATTCCTGAGATGCCTGACCCAGACCTTCTTATAAGAACCAGTGGAGAGGAGAGGATATCTAACTTTATGCTGTGGCAGATGGCTTACACAGAGTTTTACTTTACTGAGGTACTATGGCCTGATTTTGACAGGGAGGAGTTTATAAAAGCTCTCTACGAATACCAGAGCAGAGAGAGAAGATTTGGGAAGGTTTTCTCCATATGAATGACCTGCTGATCAGGACCGTTTCAGGTATTATTCTTGCTGTAGTTGCTGTTGTTGCCGTCATATACTTACCTGTCTGGACTTTTAAACTGCTTATAGCTGTTTTAACAGGTATCGGAACATGGGAGGTTTTCCATCTTTTAGAAAAAAAGTACAGAAATCTTTTCCCAGTTCTTTCTGGGATGGCAGGATTTATCAGTTCTTTATTTCTTTTATTTATTTCCCCATATCTGTCTCTGTTTTCAATCTTTCTTTACAGCTTTTTTATTGCCCACAGAAAGTATAGTATTGAAAGTCTTACTGCATCAGTGTTTGGTCTGGTTTATCCTGTATTTTTTATATCTTCATTAGGTTTTCTACTGGAAGAAAACAGATACCTTTTGCTTGTTTTATTTGCCACTGTATGGGCAGGAGATACTTTTGCCTATTTTGTTGGAAAAAGTTTCGGCAGACATAAATTTGCCCCTAAACTCTCCCCCAAAAAAACATGGGAGGGAGCAATTGGCGGATTTTTAGGTGCTGTTGTCTGTGGGACGCTGGTGAGTTTTTATCTGGGGATAAAAGACGCTGTAATTCCTGTTACTGCAGCAGGCATTCTGATGCAGACAGGAGACCTGTTTGAAAGCTTTATAAAAAGACAGGTTGGAGAAAAAGATTCTTCACATCTTATACCGGGACATGGAGGCATTTTAGACAGAATAGATGCCCTTATATTTGCATCTGTAGTTTTTCTTATTTTTTATCAGATTAAAAGTATCTAACTATGTTGTAGTATGTGTCCCTCTGGGCAGGTTTAAAGCCGGCCTTTCTGATTATATCTGCCATTTTCTCAGGTTTTGGTGCTGCCACTTTCCAGCCTGTTGATGCAACAACATTTTCTTCTATCATTGTGCTTCCAAGGTCGTTTGCCCCAAAATGCAGTCCTACAGGTCCCACTTTCATGGTCTGTGTAACGTGGGAAGACTGGATATTCTCAAAGTTATCAAGGAATATCCGTGAAACTGCTAACACCTTCAGATAGTAAACGGTTGTTGCTGTTTCAATATGGTCCAATCTGGTTCCTCCTTTCTGAAAAGTCCAGGGTATAAATGCAGTAAAGTATCCTTTTCCTCCCCTCAGAGACTCGTCTTGAAGCTCTCTTATTCTTGATAGATGCTCTACTACATGTTCAGGTTTTTCCACATGACCGAACATCATTGTTGCTGTCGTTTTCATACCAAGCTGGTGGGCTGACCTGTGAACCTCAAGCCATGTCTGGGCGTTTACCTTGTTTGAGGAAATCTGAACCCTCACTTCATCTGACAGTATCTCAGCTCCACCACCAGGAAGGCTGTCTAATCCTGCTTCCTGCAGTATCCTGAGAACTTCTTTTATGGGCATTTTTTCTAACTTTGATATATAAAAAATCTCAGAGGCTGAAAGGGAATGTATCTGAATCTCAGGAAATCTTTTCTTTATCCCCCTAAAAAGCTGAACATAGAAATCTATTCTCAGCTGAGGATTTAATCCTCCCTGCATAAGGAGAGTCGTTCCCCCCCAGTCCACAAGCTCCTGAATTTTTCTGTATATCTCATCAAAATCTAAAATGTAGGCATCTGGAGCATTGACCTTTGTCTGGAAAGCACAGAACTTACATCCTGCAACACACACATTGGTGTAGTTAACATTCCTGTCAACAACAAATGTAACTATACTATCAGAGTGTTTCTTCCTCCGGACAACATCAGCCAGCCTTCCAACAGTCAGGAGGTCTGCTTCTTTCAGCAAAAAAAGGGCTTCCTCCTGTGAAATTCTCTCGCTGCTTGAGACTTTTTCATATATCTGCTCCATTTTCAGATTCAGTGCACTTTCCATAACAGCTCTCCTACTGAAAGGATATCAGTTATTATATTCCGACTTCTACTAAAAACAAACTGATATAATTTATAGAAAATTTCTGAAGGGGAAAGTAATGAACCCATTAGACCTTTATGAAGGAAGGGAAGAGTTTAAAAAAAAGCTTGAAAAAACAAAAGAGCAGAAGATACACGAGATAAAAGAAAGTATAAAAAAGTATCTTCCCCATCCTATGGATAACATGTTAGACACCCCTGAGGGAACGTATGCACTGATAGCTTTAGCTATAGCTATCTTTATTATTTTTCTCAGGATTGTTGGAATAACCATCAGACTTGTATCAAAATTGGTGTTTATCCTGTCTATCGTGGCCGCCATATACTTCTCTTATCTTTACTTTACAGGAGCTGGATAAAATCTATAATTTCTGTTTTCTAATCTGTATTTCACTCCATTTATGATAACAGCTCCCCTGTCTGACTCTATCTGGGCTACAGATTCATACCTGTCATAGTAACCTATCAGAAATCTCTTCCTGCAACCTTTTTTATCCATAACTGTTTTCAGTCTTCTGCTGAACCCCTTAAAAAAACACTCTCCATAGGGAGAAATGACAACAAAGTCCGGATATCTTTTTCCCTTCAAAACATATACCTCCCACTGCTCAGATGAGGACTTTGAAAAGTTTAGGAATACAAAAAACAGAGCAACAGAGATAGATATTTTGTAAAAATTATTAATTTTATATAATGCAACTGCTATTACCAGAAAAATATAAATGATGACAGAAAATACAGAGGGAGAAAAACCATAATGGACAAAATTCCATTTCCCAAAGAAACTGTTTATATCAATAAACAGATTTCCCAGCACATCCATCAGATACACAGCAGGATAAAAGGAGAAACAGGAAAAAAGATTAAAAACAGAAAGAAACAGATACGGGAAAAGAAGTAAAACCAGAACCGGTGTTGCAATTATAGTAGTAAGGGAAAACTTGCCAAAGTAGTAAAGAACTACTGGTGCTGTAAACAAAACAGCAACAACAGACATTAAAAAGCTACTTCCTATGTATCTGACAACTGCATTCTTATGCCTGACATTCAGTAAATCTGAATAGAGGAGCAGACCTAAAACTGCAATGAATGAGAGCTGAAAGCTAACGCTAAAAAGAGAATCTGGAGAAAACAGCAGAACAATAAATCCAACAAAAAACAGTAAGTTTAAGGAGTTTACTTTCAGATATTTCAGTTTAGATATGAGATAAAGAATACCTAAAAAAGAAGCCCTGACAACAGGCACGTGCAGTCCTGTAAACAGAGGATAAACAGACAAGAATATTAGAAGATGTAGTAGTATGAAACTCTTCTGTTAAATTTGAACGATAAACAGCAGTATCAGTATAATCATCCCCACATGGCATGCCTGAGATTGCCAGAAGATGGGAAGTTCCTGCATTGATAAAATCCTCTTTTTCCTTTCCTAAATAACCTTTTTCTCCAAAAATGAGAGCAAGACCCATCCGAAAAGTTTCATCTCCATCAGATAGCTTTTTATACCTTTCAATCAGTTTGTTTTTAAGCCAGTAAACGGAATAAAAAGGATTTTTACTGTTATCTATCTGGATGAAATACTGATACGGATAGGCTTTTATAATGTTGTCAGATATACTTACCCTACCCAAAAAATGGACAGAAGAGCCTAAAAATACCTCTCTGTTTTCACCTCTCAGGAAAACATTAACAGTTTTGTAAAGGATATCTCTCCTGTCTGTCTGGATAACATAACATCTAAAAGCTGTAAACCTATTGGAAACGTAAGGAACAGAAGTTGTAATACATCCTACAAAACAGTTTCTGTAAAATTTATTCTCTAATCTTTCATATTTCCCGATTGACAGACCAAGAACAAAGATAGAAAAAAAGAAAACCGGGATAAATAAATTTGTTCTGAATAACAAAAAAGAAAAAATAAACAACAAAATAGAGAAAAAGACAGGTAAACCAAAAAAGGTAAGTTTAGAAAAGATTATTCCTGATGCTAAAAGTAAAAAAGCCCAGACAAAAACTTTTCCATGATAAAAAGGGGCTAAAAGCCCCCTTCAGCCTTAGAACATAAATCCAGCCTCTACACCAATAGATGTTCTGCTGTCCTTAGCATTTCCTTTATCGTCTGTAAATCCTTTTTTGTCAGTGTTTACATATGCAAACTCAGCCCTAACATAAGTGTTCTTAGATGGTCTGTATGTTGGAGAGATAGTGAAAGACCAGGCATCATCACCAGTAATACCATAGATTCCACTTGTTCCATCATTAACATACTCAATTCTCACAGGCAACTCAAACACATCAACCTTTGTAGAAGCATACAGTGCTATACCGTAAGCACTGTCGTCATTTCCCGGTGTTTTTGCTGTATCATCAAGCCACTGATAATCAAAGTTTACTCCAAGGTCTATTCCCTCAACAGATGCACTGAGAACAATATCTATAAGATTCTTATACGCTACATAATCAAAATAAGAAACAGCATAGTTTATTCCATTAATCTCGCCTAAAGAACCTACTGCAAAAGAGTCTCTTCCGTCCTGTGTATACTCAGCATAAATGTCTATTCCATCTACAACAGAGTAAGTTATCCGTGCACCTGGATATGTTACAGGCTGTGCCCACCACACAAGACCAAACATGTAGTTTTTGTTATTGTATGTATGGTAAAGTTCATATCCTATGTTGGTCAAAAGAAGCCCTGCATCTACTGTCAGACCTTCTAAAGGCCTGATAGACACCCAGCTGTATTCAACGCCAAAACTTGTTGTTGGAAGTGGTGCCAGAAGGTCTGGCTGTTTTGTCTGTCCAAAGCTTGCAGTAAAGCCTATCATAGAGTTAATCTTTGAAGTCAAATCAACAGCAAAAGTAGAAACAGTAAAGTAGTCGTTATTGTTGCTTCCAATGTTAGTTGTGTAAAAGTATCCTGCTGTTACCCCTCCTGACATCTCAATGTCAGAGTTTGCAACAGTAAGTGTTCCTGCATTTGCCGTTCCTAAAGCCATTAAACCTGCTGCTGCCAGTGATAAAACCTTTTTCATCTGAAAACCTCCTTTTAATTTTTTTACTATTAAATATATCAGAGAAAGGGACAAAGCCCCATTTTAAAGGTTAAACCCTCTCTCTCCATGTGTTGACTCATCAAGTCCTGTTGTCTCAGTCTCTTCGTCAACCCTTGCACCACCAGTGATAAGAGAAGAGACAAAGTATAAAACAGCTGTCATAACAGCTGTAAACACCACTGTAAATATTACAGACTCAATCTGAACTATTATCTGTCCCAGTCTGTCTCCATTCTGGAGAGGAGAACCGTCCCACGCAAGAGACTGGAGAGCAAAAAATCCTGTTGCAATGGCACCCCACATTCCTGCAGAGTCCATGGACACCAAAGGCATCAAGGGAGTCGTCATAGCCAAGGGCTTTTTGAGGACAAATACTCCAAACCATCCTATCACTCCTGCCACAAGTCCTATAACTATTGCACCTGCAGGACTGACAAATCCTGCTGCCGGTGTGATAGCAACTAACCCTGCTATTGCTCCAGAAGCTCCACCAAGAAGCGTTGGTTTCTTTGCTGTAATCCACTCCATTGCTATCCATGCAAGAACACCAGATGCTGTTGCAATATTTGTTGTGAGGAGAGCAACACCTGCCACCTCATTTGCTCCAAATGCAGAGCCTGCATTAAATCCAAACCATCCAAACCAGAGCAGTCCTGCGCCAAGGGCAGTTAAAACAACAGAAGACGGCAGTATTGCTGTTTTTCTGTAATCTTTTCTTTTGCCAAGGAGAAGCGCAAGAACAAGACCTGTTACACCTGCATTAATGTGAACAACTGTTCCACCTGCAAAATCTAAAGCTCCCGCATCAAACAGGAAACCTCCTCCCCATACAACATGGGCTACAGGAGCATAAACAAACGTTATCCACAGAGCAGTAAACACAACCCATGTAGAAAACTTCATCCTTTCAATAACTGCACCAGATGCAAGAGCTATAGTAATAGCTGCAAATGTTGACTGGAATGCAATAAACACCCATTCTGGGAACGCTCCAACACCGCTGACCTGACTGTAATCAATACCGCTCAGTAGAAAGTATTTAAGGTCTCCAATTACTGCATATAAAGCACCTTCACCATCTGAAAAGGCAAGAGAATACCCCCACAGAGTCCACACAATTATTGCAACTGCATAAGATGTGAGCACCATCATAACTGTGTTAACTATATTTTTTGACCTTGTCATACCACCATAGAAAAGTATAAGTCCTCCTATAGTCATCAAAACAACAAATGCTGTTGCTGTAATCATCCATGCAGTATCGCCTGTATCAATCTTTTGCTCTCCTGCAAAAGCAGCGGTAGTAATGAACAGCGATAAAATACCTGCCAGTTTTGTTTTCATTCTTAACCTCCTTCTTGTCCTGAAGATTTTTTTATAAAGCTTCTGTCCCTCTTTCTCCTGTCCTGATTCTTATTGCATCTTCAACAGGAAGGATAAAAATCTTTCCATCTCCCACTTTTCCTGTCCTTGCAGCATTCATAATTGCCTCCACAATCTTTTCAACCATTGAGTCGTCAACAACAATTTCCACTTTTATCTTTGGAAGAAAATCAATAACATATTCAGCTCCTCTGTAGAGCTCTGTATGGCCTTTCTGTCTTCCAAAACCTTTTACCTCTGTAACAGTGATACCAAAATTTCCCAGCTCAGATACAGCATCCTTCACCTCATCAAGTTTGAAAGGCTTGATAATAGCCTCAACCTTTTTCATACCTGAACCTCCTGAAATATTTGTCCACAAATAGATACAAATACTGTGCCAAAATGGAAAAAGTGCTGAAAATCAAATGCAGATTAAACCTTCCAACAGGGAATAATACGATAAGGAGGCAATGATATGCATAGAATATGTGCACAGAAATGATAAATGACCTTAAAATGTGCAGAAAATAAAAAAGCCCCCATTATGGGGGCTGTGATTTCGTATATTAACGGGATTTTAGAATCCCATATCTCCCATTCCTTCCATTCCAGCTCCTGGAGTTTTCTCCTCTTTTTCTGGTATTTCGGCAACGAGAGCTTCAGCTGTGAGCATTGTTCCTGCTATAGATGCAGCATTCTGAATTGCTGTTCTGACTACTTTTGTTGGGTCAATAATTCCTGCTTCCATCATATCCACATATTCACCTGTAGCAGCGTCAAAACCGTAGTTTGTGTTCTCGTTGGCTTTCACTTTTTCTATGATTACAGAACCTTCAAATCCTGCGTTGATAGCTATCTGTTTCAGAGGAATCTGGCATGCCTTTTTAACTATGTCTATTCCCCATTTTTTGTCTGGATTTTCCTCTTTCAGGTCACACAGAGCTTTTGCTGCTCTGAGCAGTGCCACTCCACCACCGGGAACAATTCCTTCTTCTACAGCTGCTTTTGTAGCATGAACAGCGTCATCAACCCTGTCTTTTTTCTCTTTCATCTCTGCTTCTGTTGCAGCACCTACTTTTATGATTGCAACACCACCTGAGAGTTTAGCAAGTCTCTCCTGCAGTTTCTCCCTGTCATACTCTGATGTTGTTGTCTCTATCTGAGCTTTAATCTGTTCAATTCTTGCCTTTATGTCTTCTGGATTTCCTTTTCCACCAACAATTGTTGTGTTGTCTTTATCAACAACAACTTTGTCAGCCTGTCCGAGCATGTCAAGGTCTACATTTTCAAGTTTAATTCCAAGGTCTTCTGTTATTGCCTGTCCACCTGTGAGAATTGCAATGTCCTGAAGCATTGCTTTTCTTCTCTCTCCAAATCCGGGAGCTTTAACAGCACATACCTTCAGAACACCTTTTATGTTGTTTACAACAAGTGTTGCAAGTGCTTCTCCTTCAACATCTTCAGCTATTATGAGCAGAGGTCTGTTTGTCTGAACAACCTTTTCTAAAACTGGGAGAAGTTCTCTGATGTTGGATATTTTCTTCTCATAAATCAGGATGTATGGATTTTCAAGAACAGCTTCCATCTTTTCTGGATTTGTTACAAAGTATGGTGAAAGATATCCTCTGTCAAACTGCATACCTTCTGTTGTTTCAAGGACTGTTTCTGCTCCTTTTGCCTCTTCAACAGTAATAACACCGTCTTTTCCTACTTTCTCCATAGCATCGGCTATAATTTTTCCAATTTCCGGGTCGTTGTTTGCAGATATTGTTGCAACCTGCTCTATCTCTGTTCTTCCGCTTACCTCTTTAGACATCTTTTTCAGCTCTTCCACCACTACTTTAACAGCCTCGTCTATTCCTCTTTTTACATATACTGGATTTGCACCTGATGCTATTGCTTTAAGACCTTCTGTGTATATAGCCTGTGCCAGAATTGTGGCAGTTGTTGTTCCATCACCTGCAACATCAGCAGTTTTTGACGCAACCTCTTTTACCAGCTGTGCTGCCATGTTTTCTAATGGGTCTGTCAGCTCTATCTCTTTAGCAACAGATACACCATCCTTTGTCACAGATGGTGAACCCCATTTTTTCTCTAAAATAACTTCTCTTCCTCTTGGACCAAGGGTAACTTTTACAGCATTTGCTAATTTATCAACACCTGCTTTCAGTTTAGCCCTTGCTTCTTCTCCGTAAACAATCATTTTTCCTGCCATCTATTTCCACCTCCTTTTATTTTTTATTGTTCAATTATTGCAAGAATATCATCTTCTCTGAGAACAATAAGTTCTTCTCCATCTACAACAAACTCATTTCCTGCATACTTGCTGTAGATTACTTTGTCTCCAACTTTTACTTTGAGAGGTTTGATTTCTCCATTTTCAAGGAGTCTTCCTTCCCCAACAGCTACAACTTCACCTTCTGAAGGTTTTTCCTTGGCTGTGTCTGGGATGATAATACCTGAAGGGGTTTTTTCTTCAGCTTCTTCAGCTGGTTTTACAACTACTCTATCGTAGAGAGGTTTGATTTTAGCCATCCTGCTCTACCTCCTTTTTTTATTTTTTACTTTACTTAGTAAATATTATATTCTTTTCTGTGAAAAAATGCAATAAGTTTGCATATAAAATATGACTGATACATACTCATATCTTTCCTGGACACAAGATTTTACAGGCTTTTCAGAGGGAGAATTTTAGTCTGTTTTTATAACGCTGAGAAGTTTTTCTTTTATCTCTCCAATAAGTTTTTCATCTGTTATTTTCTTCTTGTCTCTTGTTCTCACATAAAACGCATCCCTTATCCTCTCCCCTGCGTAACCACCTTAACTATGTGAACATAAAGGTCATACATGGCAAACACTTTGAATATGTCAAACAGAAGACCTACCCTGTCTTCACCGGATATATCAAATATTGTGTAAACTTCTGACATTTCGTTATCTACTTTGACAAATGTTGGAGGGGGTATTACCGAAGCTTTGAACATTACATTCCTTTTCTTTGACAGTTCCTCTAATGTTATATCCCCTTTTATATACTGATTAAAAATCTGTTTAAACTGCTCAAATTTTCTGTCTTCTACAACTTCAAGGGAGGATGTTGAAATCTGAAGGTCAATAACCACAATGCCGTCTTTTCTCATATAACTGTAAACTGACAGTATGTTTATTCCCATGTAGGATATGATACCTGTAACAACAAGCAGTGGATTTTTATCTTTTTACTGTCTAAAACAATCAGAAGTTCTGAAAATCCAATGCCGTATTTTTTTTCAAAGTAAAACTGGGGTTTTCCTGTTTTTAGCAAAAGTTCTTCCATTTTGAGATGTTTTATAATATCGTCAACAGGTGTTGACATTATATAGTAGTCGGAAAATCTTCCCATGTGAAACTGTGTCCTTTCTTTTCCAAACTCTACCTCTAAAATAGCCTGAAGTTTCTCTTTTTTCTCAGTAAACCTTCTGTGATGAATTTCTTCGTATGAGACTTTCTGCTCAAGAACTTCTAAGGTTTTTTCGTATAATTCCCACAAAAGTGCATTTTTCCAGTCATTCCATATGTTTGGACCTACTGCATTGGCATCGCACCAGGTCAGGACTGTGAGCATCTTTAACAGCTCTTTATTTTTTATAGTTTTTGCAAAGTCGTTTATCACTTTAGGTTCATTCATATTTCTCCTCTGAGAAATCTTTGCCATGTCTAAATGATGCAGAACGAGAAAGCTTACTATTTCAGCGTCTCTTTTTGGATAACCAAACCGGAGCATAATCTCTTTTGCCATCTTTGCCCCTAAAATACAGTGGTCTGTCTTGTGACCTTTGCCAATGTCGTGAAGGAATATAGCCCACGTTAAAAGGTCAATCCTCTCTATCTCTTTGAAAAGCTCATACATCATTTTTCTGTGGGGATGGTCAACCTTTTTGAGACTCTCTAACTCCTCAACAGCCTTTATTGCATGGGCATCTGTGGTGTATTTGTGGTATGCATCATACTGGAAATGACATCTCTGATAACCAAACTCAGGTATAAGGTCGTCTAAAACATAAAAGTCCTGCATCTTTCTGAGGGTTTTTGCAAGGTTGTTTGGGTCAGAGAAAAGTTTCTGAACCATTTTTTTAATTTCCGGGTCTTCCCTGTGTTTTCTGATTTTTTCTTCATGTTTTCTTATAAGAAACTCTAACTCTGAAGAGAAATCTAAGCTATACTCCTTGTAGTATAAAAATGCTTTTAAAACGTTTCTGAAATCCTTTTCAAATTTTTCCCTGTTGAATACATCTATCTCCATTGTTGTTCTGGAAAAAACTGCATCAATAGGCTCAAATATCTCTAACTCTTCCTCTTCTGTCAGGGCTTTCAGTATCCTTTTTGTTATAGTGTTTATAGATTTTGCATACAGGTAGTAAAGTCTCATCATCTTTTCAACGCTTTCTCTCAGGCTTTCCTGGTCGTAGGGATGCTGGATGTATCCAAGTTTTTTTGCGACTTCTTCCTGAAGAGGTCTTACCAACACATCACATCTTTTGTTACATATCAGATGCATCTCATTCCTGAGGCGAAGTAGAAAGTTATAAGCACGGATTAACTCCTGATATTCTTCTTCCAGTATTATGTTTTTGTCCACAAAGTATCTGTAATCAGGAACATCATCCAGAACTCTTGCTATCCAGAATACTTCGTGGAAGTCTCTGAGTCCCCCTCTCCTTCTTTAACATGAGGTTCCATCATGTATATTGTGGAACCTGTTCTCTGATACCTCATTTTTCTTGCTCTGAGTGTTGCGTCAATGTATGCAGACTTTTTTCTTCTTATTAATCTTTTGAATCTTTTTATCAGGTTGTTGTATATCTCTTCGTTTCCTGTAATAAACCTCCCCTGTAGCAGGGAGGTAGCAACTGTTAAATCCTCTTTTGAAAGTTCAAGGAATGTCTTTATATCCCTTGGAGAAAATCCGATATCAACCTTAAGGTCTAAAAGTGCGTAGTAGAACGTCTCAATCCCTTCCTTCAAACTTTCAAAGTCGTTGGTATCAAAAACAAGGGATATATCTATATCTGATTTAAAGCATAGCTCTCTTCTACCATATCCGCCCAAGACGACAATACATATTCTGTTTATTTCAGGAAAGGATATCCTTACAAGCTCTTTTATTGTCTCATCTGTGAGGTCAGACAGAGCTCTCACTACTTCAAGACCTGTAGCTCCAGACCTGTGCATCTGAATTATCTGCTGTTTTTTCTCAAAATAGTTTTTTATAGTCTCTTCCTTCTTTTTCAGAACTTTATCTATCATTTTCTTCCTACCTTTTTCTTAATCTCATCTATGGAAATTTTATAATATATGGGTCTGCCGTGGGGACAGAGGTTCGGACTGTCAGTTTCTATCCACAGCTGAAGAAGTTTCTGAGCTTCCTCACTGTCTAAAATCTCTCCTGCTTCAACAGAGATTCCACAGGCAATATCCCCAATAAATGAGTCAATTTCAGCTTCGGGAAAATCGCTCTCAACAATACTGAGAATAAAATCCTTCACCCTATTTTCCTTTATATTAACAGGCAGTTCCTTTATCAGTATGCTGTCTTTTTTTATATCAAATCTTATGCCTGTTTTTTCAATATACTCCCTGAGCTGTGACACCCTCTCTATCTGGTATCTGTCAAGTTTTATCCTGATATTACTTCTGCCTGACAGACTTATTCCCTCATCTTTGAACTTTCTCCTTAACAGTTCGTAATTAATTCTTTCACTTGCTATATGCTGGTCTATAAAATAGATATCTCCACAGCAGTAAACCACAATAAATGTGCTTTCAATCTGTCCAAGTACTTTAAACTCAGAGCCATACTTTCTGCTTTTCTGGGAAATCTGAAAAGTTATAGAAGGCTTTTGCAGGTTTTCTAAAGATTTTTTCACAAGCTGATAAACTGGATTTTCTTTTCTGAATTTAACCTCTATTTTTGCAGGATGAGCATTGTGGTCAACAAAATACGGAGGGAGTTCTAAAAATATTACAAAGAAGTTATTTCCAGCTTTTGACCTTATAAGTCTCAACAGAGATTTATTTTTAACTGGCCTTCCATTTACATAAATATACCCTTTCCCTGCAGCATAATCAGAGGACAGATAACCATAGCATCTCCCTATCCTGTCCTCATTTTCGAAATAAAGAAGCTCTTTTATCTGGGGAAAGATTTTCTTTATTCTGTTCTCTACACTATCTGGAGTCAGAACATACTGAACCCTGCCATCAACAGAAAGTCTAAATGAAACATCAGCATGATAAATAGCATACCTTGCAAAAACTTCTGTAATATGTTTTAGCTCTGTTCTTTCAGACTTTAAAAATCTTTCTCTCACAGGGAAATTAAAAAATATATCTCTAACTCTTACCGTTGTTCCCTGAGGAGCTCCAACATCAGAAAAATGTTTAAACTCTCCTCCTTCAATATACAGCTCTTTTCCTAAAGTAAAATCCTTATGTCTGGAAATAAGATAAAATCTTGATACAGAAGATATACTGGACAGGGCTTCACCTCTGAACCCATAACTGTTTACAGAAAAAGATCGTCAACTTCCCTGATTTTGCTTGTGGAAAATCTTTTTACAGCTTCTAAAACGTCCTCTGGATGTATTCCTGAACCATTGTCCTTTACTTCAATAAGTTTCTTTCCTCCCTTTTCAACCTTTACCTCTATACGTTTTGCCTGAGCATCAAGGGAGTTCTCAATGAGCTCTTTTAAAACACCTGCAGGTCTATCGATAACTTCTCCAGCCGCAATCTTATTAATAACATCCTCTGGAAGTTTTCTTATCCTCATATTTAACCTTGTAAATCCTTTCTCAAGAAATAATATTATTTATTGCAAATAAAATTATAAAGAATAAAAAAAATCACAAGGAGGGCTGAAAAATGGCCGTAAGAAAGTTAGAAAAATCTGAGTGGGAAAGCTATTTTGATAAGTTTGACAAAAAGTATAGGGAAGGTCAAGTTTCTGCAAAAGAAGTGCAGATAGAGATTGTAAACGAAGAGATAGGAGACCAGGTAGAAACATGGTGGCAACCTCTTATTGGGTTATCTTACGACCCAAAAGACAACGAGTTTGAAGTTGCTGCCGAAAGACATGACCATCTGATACACAGACCTGTTGAGATATACGTTGACGAAGATGTTGATGGTTTAAAAACAGTTGAGGTGGTTCAGGAAGACGGAACAAAACATATCATAAAACTGAGAACTCCAGAGGCACTTCCAGAAAAATAAGATAACTGGGGAGATTACATCTCCCCAATCTTATAACACACATCCGCACTGATTAAACCAGATTTCATTTTGAAAAAAACCTTTCCAGCATAAACCAAGGAGTTCACAATAGAAATAGAAAGAAATAGAATAGGTTTTTAGATGGTGGCCAAGGGCGGAATCGAACCGCCGACACCGCGGTTTTCAGCCGCGTGCTCTACCAACTGAGCTACCTGGCCACTTCTGGATTAAATAGTTTATATCTACTTTTATCGGATGTCAAGGTTTCTCAAACAGGTATTTATATGTTCAGATAAAAATGTTAAAATTTTTGTTTAAATGATTAAAAATTGAGGTTTCACAATGGAGAACTATCATTCAGAATTTGAAAAACTCTTAGAAGAGGATTCAGCCAACATTCATTACTACCATAAAGGAGAAAAAGTTAAGGGCAGAATAGTAAAAATTCAGAAAGACTTCTCATTTGTGGATATAGGTCAGAAAACGGAAGTAGCCATAAAGTCAGAAGAGATAGAAGGACTAAAAGAAGGGGACGAGATAGAGGCTGTATATCTTGGAAAGAAAAACAAAGAAGGATATGACCTGATATCAAGGAAGCCTATTCTGTTTGAACAGAACCTGAAAATTATTGAAGATGCTCTTAATAAGAAAGAGAAGATAAAAGTAAAACTTAGCAAAAAAGCAAATAAGGGATTTCTGGTCGACATTAATGGCATAAAGGCATATCTTCCATACTCAGAATCAGGTCTGAAAAGGGGAGAGGAGTTTCCCCCTGCAGAATTCGATGTTTATGTAATAAGGTTTGAGAAAAAAGGAAAGTATCCCAACATCGTTGTGTCCCGAAAAGACGTGATAAAAGAAGAAGAGGAGAAAAAAAAGAACGAGATTTTCTCACTTCTTGAAGAAGGAAAAGTTGTGAAAGGAAAGGTGGTAAAAATAACAGAAAGGGGAGCTGTCCCTCTCTGGAAAACATAATATTTGGATTTCTTCCTCAGGCACTCTATTCCTGGGATAAAAAGAGAAAGTTACAGGAAGAGCTGAGCACAGGTCAGGAAATAGAAGTTGTTATAAAAGAGATAGACAGGGAAAACCAAAAGGTTGTTTTTTCAAAAAGAGACCTTGAACCAGACCCGTGGAAAGAGTTTAAAAGAGATGTTGGAGATATTGTTGAGGCGGTTGTTAAGGAAATCAATGACTATGGTATCGTCGTAAAGGTTGGAGAAATAGAAGGATTCATATACAAGATGGAAACAGACCACATTAAGCCTCTTGAATACAGAAACAGATTTAAAAAAGGTCAGAAAGTAACAGCAAAGATTATTGAACTTGACAGAGAAAAAAGAAGATTGAAACTGAGCATTAAAGAAGCCTTCCCCCATCCTGCAGAAGCATTTATGGAGAAAAATCCTGAAGGCTCAGTCGTCGAAGGGAAGATAAAAGAGATAAAAACAAAGATAGCCATTATTGACCTTGGAAACGATGTTGAAGGAGTTCTTCACCTTGAAGATGCTACATGGAATCCAAAAATCAGAAGCATATCAAATGTCCTGAAAGGAAAAAACATCAAACAGTTTAAGGTGTTAGGAAGGGAAGGGAACAGAATAAGAGTTGGCCTGAAGCAGTTTAAAGAAAACCCATGGGACGAATATCTGTCAAAGCACAAAGAAGGGGATATTGTATCCGGCAAAGTTATAAAACTGATAGATAGAGGAGCGTTTGTTGAGCTTACTGAAGAGGTTGAAGGATTTATTCCCGTACATCAGATATCAAAAGAGAGAATAAAAATACCAAGCGACAAGTTATCCTTAGGCCAGAAGATAACTGCAAAGATTATAAAAATAAAAGGAAAAGATATAGTTCTCAGTATAAAAGCATTAGAAAAGGAAAAAGAAAGAAATGAAATTAAAAAAGCCCTTGAAAAGGTAAAACCTAAAGGAGATTCATTCGGGACGTTAGGAGAATTGCTCAAAGAGAAATTAAAGGAAATGGAAAGATAAATGCTGTTTGACATACTTCTCTTTATGGTCGGACTTGTTTTTATACTTTTGTCAGCTGAAGTATTTACCAATGGTGTTGAAGCATTAGGACACCGTTTAAAACTGTCAACAAACTTTACAGGGAGTGTTTTAGCTGCTGTTGGAACAGCACTGCCAGAAACCATACTTCCCATAATAGCCATTCTCTTTTTTGCAGAGGGAAAAGGACATGAAATTGGCGTTGGAGCTATACTTGGAGCCCCATTCATGCTGTCTACATTAGCTTTCCCCCTCATAGGACTTACAGTCATACTGGCACATTTCTGGTTGAAAAAGAGAGCTTTAGAAATAAATATAGAAACTACAGGCTTCAGAAGAGATATAGTGTTTTTTCTGTTTGCCTACTCTGTAGCCCTCTTTATAGTCCCTTACGAGAATGAAACACTCAGAGTGTTTACTGCAGTTTTTCTGATAATTCTGTATGTGCTGTACATCTGGCTCACTTTGAAAGGAGAAAGTAATGAGATGGAAGGAGGTGGAAAAGCTATACTTTTCCCTAATAATCCAAACCCACACATATCTGTAATAATATTTCAGGTGGTCACTAGCAGTTGGTTGTGTATGATAACAAGGAGCACACATGTTTGTTAGTGGTATTGAAAAAATAAGTATTAATTTTGGATTCCCAGCACTGCTTTTTTCCCTGTTAGTAGCGCCTGTAGCTACAGAGCTTCCTGAAAAAGTAAACAGTATATTCTGGATATTTAGAAAAAAAGACTCTCTTGCAGTTGGAAATGTAAGTGGAGCAATGGTATTCCAGAGCACCATGCCGGTAGGTTTTGGTATCGTATTTACAGACTGGAACATAACAGGACTTGCTATGGTTTCTGGAGTATTCGCAATCGTTGCTGGCTTCCTTGCCCTTGTTTTATCATATGTGGACAAAAAATTAATACCCTTTGGGCTTACAGCTGGGGGATTTATATATTATTATATTGCTAGCTATAAAAGAATTTGTGTGAGAGGCGGTATATGGAGCTGAGTAAAGAGATACAGTCCCTTTCAGAAAAAATTGAGATTCTCAGAAAAGAGATAAAAGAAGGAAAAAAAGAGAAACTGAGAGAGCTTGTTCAGGAAAGAGCCCAGTTCAGGAAGTTAGCCAGGCAGAAGATGCAAACTCTTACAGCATGGGAAAGGGTTCAGCTTGCAAGACATCCTAAAAGACCGCACACATCTGACTATATTCAGAACATATTTACTGACTTTATTGAACTTCATGGAGACAGAAGATTCGGTGATGATAGAGCCATAATAGCAGGTTTCGCATTTTTTGAAGGAATACCTGTAGCTGTTATCGGTCATGAAAAGGGTAAAGACACAAAAGAAAAGATAGAGAGAAACTTTGGAATGCCCCATCCAGAAGGATACAGAAAAGCTATAAGAGTAATGAAACTGGCAGAAAAGTTCGGCAGACCTGTCATCACATTTATAGATACACCAGGAGCATATCCCGGAATTGGAGCAGAAGAGAGGGGGCAGTCTCAGGCAATAGCAGAAAGTATTATGACGATGGGAGGCCTAAAAGTTCCTGTTGTATGCACAGTGATAGGTGAAGGAGGAAGTGGCGGGGCTTTAGCTTTAGGCGTTGGAGACAGGATTTTAATGCTGGAAAACGCTATATACTCTGTCATATCACCTGAAGGATGTGCTGCAATACTGTTTAAATCACAAGAAAAAGCTCCAGAAGCTGCAGAAAGTCTTAAGATAACAGCAAAGGACCTGAAAGAGCTTGGTATAATAGACTGTATTGTTCCAGAACCTTTAGGAGGAGCCCACCTACAGCCTAAAAAGATGTATAGACTTCTTAAAAGGGCAATAAGAAACAGTCTCAAAGAGATTGTCAACATAAACCCTGAAGAGTTAGTAAGCAAAAGACAGGCTAAATTCTATTCTATGGGAAGGTTTACAGAAAAATAGATGAAAATATTAGTCTGGCAGACAGCATTTTTGGGAGACCTGATATTGACAACTCCCCTACTTCACTCTATAAAAAATCTGTTCCCAGATAGTAGTCTCACTGTTATAACAAAACCCTTTGGAAAAGATGTCCTGAAAAACAGCCCATATGTGGACAGGTTAGTTATCTTTGACAAAAGCAAAGCTCTACGTGGAAACTGATAAAGCAGTTGAAAGAGGACAAATACGACATGGCTATATCACCTCACAGGTCCCACAGAGCATCCTACTCACTGTTTTTAAGCAGGATACCTTTTAGAGTTGGCTTTGATAGAGCAGGTTTTTCTTTTCTTTACACAAAAACTGTTCCCCACAGATTTGACGGCATACACGAGATAGACAGAAACCTCTCTTTACTTACAGTATTTTCCCAGTATGATGAAAAGAAACTATACAGACTACCTGAAATATTTTTAACAGAAGAAGAAGAGAAAAAATTTGATGTTTTCAATCTAAAGAGAAAAGACTATATTCTTATAGCTCCCGGTTCAAAATGGAGCACAAAAAGATGGACTAAAGAAGGCTTTGCCTCTGTTATAAAACATCTGATTGAAAAAGGGGAAAGGACTGTTCTTATTGGAGGTAAAGAAGACACAGAGTATGTTGCCTCTATTGTTTCCCTTTTACAACATAAAGACAGAGTTATCAACCTGACAGGGCAAAAACCACATTAAGGGAAAGCTTTCTCCTCATAAAATATGCAAAAGCATTAATATCAAATGATTCTGCACCTGTTCACATGGCTGTAGCATTTAATACTCCTGTTGTTGACATTTACGGTCCAACAGTAACAGATTTTGGATTCTACCCATACAGGAATGGAACAGTGGTTGAAATAAAAGGACTTGGGTGCCGACCCTGTGGACTGCACGGACACAATCAGTGTCCCATAAAAACCTTTGATTGCATGAAAAAAATCAGTCCTGATATGGTGCTACATGCATATAATAGAGTTGTAGAAAAAACTGAGGTGAAAAAATGACTGTTCACATAAATGCAAAAGAAGAGATAAAAAAACTTTCAGAAAAAATAAAAGAAGAGGTTGTTTCTTTTAGAAGACATATACACATGTATCCTGAACTTTCAGGAAAAGAAGAAAAAACGGCAAAATTTGTTGCCCAGAAACTGAGAGAGTTTGGAGTTGATGAGGTAATTGAAAATTTTGGGGGAACAACAGCTGTTGTTGGTCTGATAAAAGGAAAGCATGATGTTACTGTTGCTCTCAGAGCAGATATGGACGCCCTTCCTATGGTAGAAAAATCAGGCAGAGAGTATGCCTCAAAAATATCTGGAGTTATGCATTCCTGTGGACACGATGCCCATACAGCTATGCTTCTTGGGGCAGCAAAGGTTTTAGTCCAGCTGAAAGAGCATCTTCAGGGAAATATAAAACTGATATTCCAGCCATGTGAAGAAAGACACGACTGTGGTGGGGCAAAAGCATTGGTAGAGGCTGGGGTTTTACAGAACCCGGAAGTTTCAGCAATATTTGGCCTCCATGTTCTCCCTGAACTTCCTGCT
>JAUZSJ010000070.1 GCA_030949555.1 Persephonella sp.
ACACAACAGGTGATAAGCTTGTAGACAGGTACAGAGAAGAAGACCTGAAAGAGTTAGAGAGGTATCTCCATACACTGGATGAAGAAACTCTGAAGGCAGTTGTCAAAGACCTGACAGAGATTGGAATCCCGGTAAGAACACCAGTTTTTGAAGGAGCAACGGAAAGAGACGTAAAAGAGATGCTTAAAAAGGCAGGATTTAAGGAAGACGGAAAGATGAAGCTGATAGACGGTAGAACAGGAGAGCCTTTTGATTTAGAAGTTACAGCAGGGTATATGTATATGCTCAAACTTATACATATGGTTGATGACAAGATACACGCAAGGTCAACAGGTCCTTACTCACTTATCACTCAACAGCCTCTTGGGGGAAGAGCCCAGTTCGGAGGTCAGAGATTTGGAGAGATGGAAGTATGGGCTTTAGAAGCACATGGAGCTGCATACTCACTGCAGGAGATGCTCACTGTTAAATCTGATGATATAGAGGGAAGAAAAAGGGTTTATGAATCTATCGTAAAAGGAAAATACTACTACGACATTGGAGTTCCAGAATCCTTCAAAGTTCTGGTGAGGGAGCTGAAAGCTCTTGCGTTAGATGTTGAGTGTAAACTTGAAGATGGTGAAAAGCAGGCCTGTGATACAGTAGATATCGTTTCTAAAGAGAAAGAAAAAAGAGCTTTAAGGGAGCAGATGCTCCCTCCTTTAAACTTTTATAAGGAGGTTTAAACCTTGATAGAAGAAAACAAAGCAAAAGGCTTGATGCCCTTTGAAAGTATAAGATTGTCCCTTGCCTCTCCAGAAAAAATAAGGGAATGGTCCCATGGAGAGGTTAAAAAACCAGAAACCCTTAACTACAGAACATTAAAACCTGAAAAAGACGGTCTGTTCTGTGCAAAGATATTTGGTCCTGTAAAAGATTATGAGTGTCTGTGTGGAAAATACAAGAAGAAAAAGTATGAAGGAACAATATGTGATAGATGTGGTGTTGAAGTAACGAGGTCAGATGTCAGAAGGGAAAGATTTGGTCACATAGAGCTTGCATCTCCAGTTGCACATATATGGTACCTCAAATCAACCCCCTCAAAAATAGGAAATCTTTTAGGCCTGACCTCAAGGGATATAGAGAGAGTTATATACTTTGAGTCCTACCTTATTGTTGAGCATCCTGAAGAGGAAGAGGAAGAAGCATTTGAAAACGACCCGAACACAATACCCCTTATGGATGGAGCACTGACAAAATATGTAAAACTGTACGTAAAATCTGAAGAGGAGTTTAGAGAGGCCTACGAATATGAGCATTCTGACAAGTACGAATATGGAATGGGGGCAGAAAAGGTAAAAGATATCCTATCCAGACTTGACCTTGAGGCATATGCTTCAAAACTGAGAAAAGAGATGAAGTCTTATGCTATAGGATTTGATGAGTTAGGACCTGAATTTAAGCAAAATCAGGAGAGACTTTACAGAAGAGTAGTGTCTGAAATAGCCCGCAGACTTTCAGAGGCTGGTCTGAAGTTTGGAGAGATTGTTCCAACAGAAAAAGAGATTGATGCAGTCCTCACTAAAGAGTACTACCTCGTTATTGAACCTAAAGAGTCTGGACTTTTAGAAGGACAGCTTATACACGAAGAGGAACTAGAAAGATATTACAGCAAGGGTTGGTGAAGATGGCGTTGAGGTTGAGAAGGGTCCTTCTGCAATAGAAAAACTGTACAAAAAATACAGAGAGAAAAATCCGGATATACCTATATTTGAGGTTATAAAAGATTCTGTAAGACAGACAATACTGAAAGAGGTTGCAGAAACAGAAGCTGAAAAAGTTAGTCAGAAGACTCAGACTTATAGAAGGTTTTATCAAGTCAGGAAACAGACCAGAATGGATGATTTTAGATGTTATTCCTGTAATACCACCAGACCTCAGACCTCTAATTCCCCTTGATGGAGGAAGATTTGCAACCTCTGACCTCAATGACCTTTACAGAAGGGTTATAAACAGAAATAACAGACTTAAAAGACTGATAGAGCTTGATGCCCCTGAGATAATCATAAGAAATGAAAAGAGAATGCTACAGGAAGCTGTAGATGCTCTGATTGATAACGGAAGAAGAGGGAGAATTGTAACCCAGAATAACAGACCTTTAAAATCTTTATCTGATTCCCTTAGAGGAAAGCAGGGAAGATTCAGACAGAACCTCCTTGGAAAAAGGGTTGACTATTCGGGAAGGTCAGTTATTGTTGTTGGTCCAGAACTTCAGATGCATCAGTGTGGTCTTCCTAAAATAATGGCTTTGGAGTTGTTTAAGCCTTTTATATACAGGAGACTTGAAGAAAAAGGCTATGCTACATCCATAAAAAATGCTAAGAGAATGGTTCAGGAAAAAGCACCAGAAGTATGGGAGTGCCTTGAAGAAGTAGTGAAACAGCATCCTGTTCTCCTTAACCGGGCACCAACGCTCCATAGAATGTCTGTTCAGGCATTTGAGCCTGTTTTAGTTGAAGGGAAAGCAATAAAGCTCCATCCCCTTGTCTGTCCTCCATTTAATGCAGACTTTGATGGAGACCAGATGGCTGTTCATGTTCCACTATCTGTTGAAGCACAGATAGAGTCTTATGTTTTGATGCTTTCAACACAGAACATACTTTCTCCAGCCCACGGTAAACCTATAACAATGCCCTCACAGGATATAATCCTTGGAGCTTACTACATAACGCAGGAATTGGAAGACGCGAAAGGAACAGGCAAACTGTTTGCAAACGAAGATGAGGCTATACTGGCTTACGATTTAGGAAAAGTTGACCTTCTTGCAAAGATAAAAGTGAAGAAAGACGGAAAAATTGTTGAAACCACAGTGGGAAGACTGATATTCAACAAAATTCTTCCCGAAGGTTTCAGATTTGTTAATGAACCTTTAGACAAGAAAAAGATATCAAAATTGATTTCTGAGATTTACGAGCAGTTTGGAAATGAGATAACTGCTGAAACATTGGACTAGAGCTTAAAAACTTGGCTTTGAGTATGCAGCAAAGGCAGGTGTGTCTATTTCTGCTGATGACCTTGTTGTTCCAAAGAACAAGTGGAAGATTATAAGAAAAGCAGAGGAAGAAGCTGAGAAGGTATGGAAGCAGTATGTTGATGGCATAATAACAAAGGGTGAAAGACATAACAAGATTATCGATATATGGTCACAGACTACAAATGAAGTCACAAGACTGCTTTTTGAAGAATTGGAAAGAACAACAAGAATAGAGAACGGTAAAAAATATCCAGGAATATTTAACCCTATTTACATGATGGCACTCTCTGGTGCAAGAGGTAACAGAGACCAGATAAGACAGCTTGCAGGTATGCGTGGATTGATGGCAAAGCACTCTGGGGAGTTTATTGAAACTCCAATCAGGTCTAACTTCAAAGAAGGTCTGACAATTGTTGAGTACTTTATCTCAACCTATGGTGCAAGAAAAGGTCTTGCTGATACGGCTCTAAAAACAGCAGTAGCAGGATATCTTACAAGAAGACTGGTTGATGTAGCTCAGGATGTGATAATAACTAATGATGACTGTGGAACACTGAACGGACTTGATGTTTCAGCAATCATAGAGGGTGGAGAGATTGTTGTTTCCCTAAAAGACAGGATTGTGGGAAGATATGCAGCTGAAGATATTTATGACCCATATACAAAAGAGCTTATCGTTTCTGCCGGAGAGGAAATAGACGGAGAAAAAGCTCAGGAGATAGAGAATGCAGGTATAGAAACGGTCAAAATAAGGTCTGTTCTGACCTGTGAGCAGAAAAGAGGGGTATGTGCCAAATGTTACGGTAGAGACCTGTCCCAGAAAAAACGTGTTGATATTGGAGAAGCAGTAGGCATTATTGCTGCACAGTCAATCGGTGAACCGGGAACACAGCTCACCATGAGAACATTCCATATTGGTGGAGCTGCAACAGCAAAGGCTGTTCAGACAAAGCATGTAGCTTCTGTTGAAGGAAAAGTAAAACTGCTGAATGTTAAGACTGTTGCAGATAGAGAAGGAAAGGTTCTGGTTATTAACAGAGATGGTGCTGTAAAGATTATTGACGAAGAAGGAAAGATAAAAGAGAGATTTCCTGTTCCATATGGTGGAGTGCTGAAGGTTAAAGACGGCGACAGTGTGAAACCAGGGGATACACTTGTTGAGTGGGACCCATTCTCAATCCCGATTATTGCAGAAAAATCAGGAGAGCTGGAACTGAGAGACGTAATATTAGATGTAACACTGGAGAGAAGAAAGAGACAATATTACAGGAAAAACCATTATGGATATCTCATTTATGAGACCTAAGGACGCTGTGCTTCACACCCCAAGGATGGTGATAAAAGGAGATGATGGAAAAGAATATTCTTACGACCTTCCTGTTAATACCATTATCATGATTTCGAGAAATGATCTTGAAACAAGGTGGGATAAATGTCTTGCCTGTTCAGAGTCTGAAGATGCAGGGGTTTACCACAACTATTTACAGATAAAATCAGGTTTCAAGGTTGAAGCAGGTGATATAATTGCAAAAATTCCGAGGGAAACAGCAAAAGTTAGAGATATTGTTGGCGGTTTACCAAGGGTTGAAGAACTTCTTGAAGCAAGGGAACCAAAAAATAAGGCAATCGTTTCAGAGATTGACGGTATAGTTAGAATATACGAAGATGCTGACGATATTATCGTTTACAATCCAATAACAGGGCAGTCTGAGACATACGATGTTCCAAAAGATGCCCTCGTTCTTGTCAAGAATGGTCAGCACGTTAATGAAGGACAGGTACTGACAGATGACGGTTCTATAAAAGCAGAATTTGAAGGAATAGTGAGACTGAAATCTAAAGGTTCAAAGGTGATAGTGTTTAACAAAGATACAGGACTACAGAGAGAATACTCCATTGCTAAAGGTAAGTTTATCATTGTGAAAGATGGAGAAACAGTTAGAGCAGGAGACCCTCTAACAGACGGAACACCAAATCCCCACGACATACTCAGGATTATGGGACCAGAGGAACTTGCAAAATTCCTTGTAAAGGAAGTTCAGATGGTTTACAGAATGCAGGGTGTTGAGATAAATGACAAGCATTTTGAGGTGATAATCAGGCAGATACTGAGAAAAGTGAAGATTGTTGATCCGGGAGATTCCAGATTCCTGCTTAATGAGATTGTTGACAAAGTAGATCTTGACGAAGAAATCCAGAGAATTGTGGAAGAAGGTGGAAAACCTCCGAAAGCAGAGCCTGTTTTAGTTGGTATAACAAAAGCTTCCCTCTCTACGAGAAGCTGGATTTCTGCAGCATCATTCCAGGAAACAACAAGGGTTCTTGCTGATGCAGCTGTTGAAGGAAAAGAGGATAGGTTAGAGGGACTGAAGGAGAACGTGATTATCGGAAACATCGTTCCAGCAGGAACAGGTATCAAGCAATATGCGGAAATTGAAGCAATAATACCAAGGGAAGAGATAGAGAGACTGTCTGAATAATCAGGGGCTTTAGGCCCCTTTTAAATATTGAAAAACAGAAAATATGGTATAATTTTCCTTTTCCCAATAGAATCTTCCGCATAAGATTTGACTTGATTTCCTGATTTTATTATAATTTTAGCTTGTCTTTATATTTTAGAGGAGGTATTACTGTGCCAACGATAAACCAGCTTGTTAGGAAGGGAAGAGAAAAAGTTAAGAAAAAGTCAAAAGCTCCTGCTTTAGAGGGGAATCCTCAGAAAAGAGGAGTGTGTGTAAGGGTTTACACAACCACTCCAAAAAAGCCAAACTCTGCTCTGAGAAAGGTTGCAAGAGTAAGACTTTCTAATGGATATGAAGTTACATGTTATATCCCCGGGATAGGACATAATCTTCAGGAACACTCTATTGTTTTAGTCAGAGGAGGAAGGAGTTAAAGACCTGCCGGGAGTTAGATATAAGATAGTTAGAGGAGCCCTTGATGCTGCTGGAGTAAAAGACAGAAGACAGTCCCGTTCAAAATACGGAACAAAAAGACCAAAACAATAGTAAGAGGTAAGAGATATGCCAAGGAAAGGACCAGTAAAACCAAGAGAGATAATGCCAGACCCAATTTATAAAGATGTTTTAGTTCATAAGCTGATAAACAAAGTGATGAAAGACGGTAAAAAGTCTATCGCTGAGAAGATTGTTTACACAGCTATGAAAATATTGGAAGAAAAAACAGGAGAAGATGCGTTAACTGCACTCCATAAAGCAATAGAGAACGTGAAACCTGTTTTAGAGGTCAGACCAAGAAGGGTTGGAGGCTCCACATATCAGGTTCCTATGGAAGTTCCACCAAGAAGACAGATATCGCTGGCTCTCAGGTGGATTGTTGAGGCTGCAAGAAACAGAAGCGGAAAAGGAAACTACACAATGATAGAAAAATTAGCAAACGAACTTGTTGACGCTTACAACAACAGAGGAGCAGCAGTTAAGAAGAAAGAAGATACCCACAGAATGGCAGAGGCAAATAAAGCTTTTGCCCATTACAGATGGTAAGAAATAAAAACTTTAATCTAATCAAAAGAATCTGGAGGAAAAAAGAGAATGGCAAGGCAAGTGCCAATTGAAAAATTAAGAAACATAGGTATTGTTGCCCATATTGATGCAGGTAAGACTACAACAACAGAAAGAATCCTGTTCTATACAGGAAAGACATACAAGATTGGTGAGGTGCACGAAGGTGCAGCAACTATGGACTGGATGGAACAGGAGAAAGAAAGAGGTATCACAATCACCTCTGCAACAACAGCTGCATACTGGAAGGGATATCAGCTGAATATTATTGATACACCAGGACACGTTGATTTTGGTGTTGAAGTTGTCCGTTCAATGAAAGCATTAGACGGGATAGTTTTTGTATTCTCCTCAGTTGAAGCTGTTCAGCCCCAGTCTGAAGCAAACTGGAGATGGGCAGATAAGTTTGGCGTTCCAAGAATAGCCTTTGTTAACAAAATGGACAGAGTTGGAGCAGACTTCTTTAAAGTTTATGAAGATATCATTGAAAAGTTAGGTGCAAAACCTGTTCCAGTTCAGGTTCCTGTAGGAAAAGAGGACAGTTTTGAAGGTGTTGTTGACCTGTTTGAGATGAAAGCATATCTGTGGAGAGGAGACGAGTTAGGGGCAAAATATGACATAACAGATGAGATACCGGAAGATGTGAGACCTGTAGCTGAGGAATGGCGAGAAAAAATGATAGAAGCAATTGTTGAGACCGATGAAGAGCTTATGGAAAAGTATTTGGAGGGAGAAGAAATATCTGTTGAAGAACTGAAAAAAGCCCTCAGAAAAGCAACAATAGACAGAGAACTTGTTCCTATGTTGTGTGGTTCAGCGTTTAAAAACAAAGGAGTTCAGCCACTCCTTGATGCTGTTGTAGATTTCCTTCCATCGCCTGTAGACATGCCACCGGTCAAAGGAGTTAATCCTAATACAGGAGAGGAAGAGGAAAGAAAACCATCAGATGATGAACCATTCTGTGCTCTTGCATTTAAGGTTATGGCAGATCCTTATGCAGGTCAGCTCACATACTTCAGGGTTTACTCAGGGTTACGTTAAAGCTGGAGATACTGTCCTGATAGCAAATAAAAACAAAAAGGTCAGAGTTGGTAGAATCCTCAGAATGCACGCAAACCAGAGGGAGGAGATTACAGAGGTTTACGCAGGAGATATAGCTGCGGCTGTTGGTCTTGATACAGTTACAGGGGATACACTTTCAGATGTTAATAAACCTATTGTTTTAGAGTCTATGGAGTTCCCGGAGCCTGTTATAGCAATGGCTATAGAGCCAAAAACAAAGTCTGACCAGGAGAAGCTATCTCAGGTTTTAAACAAATTTATGAAAGAAGACCCAACATTTAAAGTGACAGTTGACCCTGAAACAAACCAGACACTTATCCATGGTATGGGTGAGCTTCACCTTGAGATTATGGTTGACAGAATGAAAAGGGAATACGGTATAGAAGTGAATGTAGGTAAACCTCAGGTTGCCTACAAAGAAACTATTAAGAAAAAAGCAACAGGGGAAGGGAAGTTTATCAGACAGTCTGGTGGTAGAGGTCAGTATGGTCATGCAATTATTGAGATAGAGCCTCTTGAAGGCAAAGATTACGAGTTTGTTGACAAGATTGTAGGTGGAGTTATTCCTAAAGAGTTTATACCAGCCGTTGATGCAGGTGTTCAGGAAGCGATGCAGAACGGAATTATTGCTGGCTATCCTGTGATAGGTGTAAAAGCAACACTGTTTGATGGTTCTTTCCACGAGGTTGACTCTTCAGAAATAGCATTTAAAATTGCAGGTTCTATGGCATTCAGGGAAGCTGCCAAAAAGGCAAGCCCTGTTCTCCTTGAACCTATAATGCTTGTTGAGGTTGACACACCAGAAGAGTACATGGGAGATGTAATGGGAGATCTGTCAAAAAAGGAGAGGAAAGATACTTGGTTCTGAGAAAAAGGGAACAACAATAACTATAAAGGCAGAGGTTCCCCTTGCAGAGATGTTTGGTTATGCAACAGACCTTAGGTCTTTAACACAGGGTAGAGCCACATTCTCCATGGTATTTGAGAAATACGAGGAAGTTCCAAAAAATATTGCTGATGAAATAGCTGGCGAAAGAGCCAAAGCAACAAGCTAAAAAACCAAAGGAGGTAAAGAAAGTAATGGCGAGAGAGAAGTTTGAGAGGAAGAAAGAGCACGTAAACGTGGGGACGATAGGACACGTAGACCACGGGAAGACGACATTAACAGCGGCGATAACATACGTATTATCAAAGAAAGGGTTAGCCCAGTTTATAGGGTACGGGGACATAGATAAAGCACCAGAGGAAAGAGACAGGGGAATCACAATCAACATCACCCACGTAGAGTATGAGACAGAGAAGAGGCACTATGCTCACGTAGACTGTCCAGGGCACGCAGACTACATCAAGAACATGATAACAGGGGCAGCCCAGATGGACGGGGCTATACTTGTAGTATCAGCGGCGGACGGGCCAATGCCTCAGACAAGGGAGCACGTATTGCTTGCCAGACAGGTAAACGTACCATACATAGTAGTATTTTTAAACAAGTGCGACATGGTAGATGACGAGGAGCTGTTAGAGCTTGTGGAGTTAGAGGTAAGGGAGCTGTTGAACAAGTATGAGTTTCCAGGGGACGAAGTTCCAGTAATCAGAGGTTCAGCACTTGGGGCACTGAACGACGAGGAGAAATGGGTCAAATCAATAGAAGAGCTGCTCAATGCGATGGACGAGTACATACCAACACCAGAGAGAGCGACAGACAAACCATTTCTTATGGCGATAGAGGACGTATTTACCATATCAGGGCGTGGTACAGTAGTAACAGGAAGAGTAGAGAGAGGAACACTGAAAGTAGGGGACGAGGTAGAGATAGTAGGGTTATCAGAGGAGATAAAGAAGACAGTAGTAACAGGTATAGAGATGTTCAGGAAGACGTTAGACGAGGCAGTAGCAGGAGATAACGTAGGGGTGCTACTCAGGGGAATAGGAAAGGACGAAGTAGAGAGGGGTCAGGTATTGGCAGCACCGGGACAATAACACCCCACAAGAAGTTCAAGGCACAGGTTTACATACTATCCAAAGAGGAAGGAGGAAGGCACACACCATTCTTCCTTGGGTACAGGCCACAATTTTACATCAGGACAGCTGACGTAACAGGGACAGTAGTGGAGCTGCCAGAGGGGCAGGAGATGGTAATGCCAGGGGATAACGTAGAGCTTACAGTAGAGTTAATGGAGCCAGTAGCTATAGAGGAGCAGATGAGATTTGCAATCAGGGAAGGTGGTAGAACTGTTGGTGCTGGTGTAGTTACTAAAATAATTGAGTAAGAGGGTATAAGATGCAGGAGAAGATAAGGATAAAGCTGAAAGCATTTGACCATAAAGTTTTAGACCAGTCAGTAAAACAGATTATAGATACAGTTAAAAGAAGTGGTGGGGTTATAAAAGGCCCCATTCCACTTCCTACACAGAGGAAGATATGGTGTGTCCACAGGTCACCCCATAAGTTTGAGCAGTCAAGGGAACATTTTGAAATGAGAATTCATAAAAGATTGATAGATATAGAAAATGCAACTCCGCAGACAATTGAAGCACTTATGGACATCAGCCTGCCTGCAGGTGTTGATGTTGAAATAAAACTAAGCTAATCAAGGAGTGAGGACAATGCCAAAAGGCATAATCGGAAAAAAGATAGGAATGACAAGGGTTTTTGTTGGAGATAAGGCAATTCCTGTTACTGTTATACAGGTTGAGCCTAACTATGTAGTTAACATAAGAACACCGGAAAAAGATGGATACTCTGCTGTTGTTTTAGGAGCTGGAAGCAGAAAAGAAAAAAGAACTCCAAAACCTCTGAAGGCAATATTTGAAAAGGCTGGAGTAAAGCCTCTAAAGACACTTGCAGAATTTCCCCTTAAAGATGGAGAACAGCTTGAGCCGGGACAGGAGATAAAAGTTGAGGAAGTTTTTGAAAAAGGAGATTTAGTTGATATAACAGGTAAGTCTAAAGGTAGAGGTTTTGCTTCAGCAATGAAAAGGTGGGATTTCTCTGGATTTAAAAAATCCCACGGTTCAAGATATCACAGAGCAATAGGTTCAATAGGTGCATGTTCAGACCCGGGAAGAGTGTGGAAAACAAAGAGAATGCCAGGACATTACGGAAACGAAACTGTTACTGTTCAGGGGCTTGAGGTTGTTGAGATAATTCCAGAGAAAAACGTAATACTGGTTAAAGGTTCTGTTCCTGGAGCACCACAAATCAGTAGTTAAGTTAAAAGTCAATCTGTAATTATCAGACAGAAGAAAAGGTAAAAGAAAATTAGAAAGAGCAAAAGCAACTTATGCTTCTTAAAAATCAGAAAGAGGTGGCTTAAATGGAAGCTAATGTGGTAAACATAAAAAAAGAGAATGTAGGAACAATAGAGCTTAAAGACAGCATATTTAACACAGAGGTTAAAGAGCATACAGTATGGGAAGTTGTTAAATGGCAGCTTGCTTCAAGAAGAGCAGGAACAGCAAGCACTAAAACAAGAGCTGAAGTTAGAGGCTCAAGAAGAAAGATACTACCCCAGAAGGGAACAGGAAATGCAAGACACGGGGATAGAAAAGCAAACATATTTGTTGGCGGTGGTGTAGCTCACGGACCTCATCCGAGGGATTACTACTATGCACTTCCTAAAAAAGTAAGAAAGAAAGCCCTGAAAGGTGTTCTTTCTATGAAACTGAAGGATGGGGAGATTACAATTATTGAAGACTTTACATTTGAACAGCCAAAGACAAAAAATGCTGTAGAAGTTTTAAAAAACTTTGGTTTAGACCAGTCTAAAGTTCTGTTGGTTATTTCTGAAAAGGACAATAATGTGATTAAATCTTTCAGAAATCTGCCAAAGGCAAAAGTACTCCTTGTTGAGGGATTAAACACTTACGACATACTGAATGCAGACCATGTTCTTATAACAAAATCTGCAGCTGAAAAAATTAACGAGAGGTTGGGATAATGGCAGGTAAAACACCATATGACATACTAATCCGTCCAGTTCTGACAGAAAAGGCAGTTAAACAGAACGAAAAGGAGAATAAACTGGTATTTGAAGTGGCAATGGATGCAAACAAGATAGAAATAAGAAAGGCTGTTGAAGAAGTGTTTGGAGTAAAAGTTAAGGAAGTAAGAACAATGATAGTGAAACCAAAACAGAAAAGAGTGGGGTTCGGGAAGCCTGGATACACAAAAAAATGGAAAAAAGCTATTGTAAGAATCGAATCAGAAAAACCAATAAATATAGCAGAACTAATATAGAGGTGAAATAAAAATGGGTGTTAGAAAGTTAAAACCTGTAACAAACGGAACAAGGCATGCAATTTTATATGATTTTTCTGAGATAACAAAAAAAGAGCCAGAAAAGTCTCTTGTGGAACCCCTTGTAAAGAAAGCTGGAAGAAACAATCAGGGAAGAATTACCGTCAGACACAAAGGTGGAGGACACAAGAGAAAATACAGAATTATAGACTTCAAAAGGGACAAATGGGGTGTTCCAGCAAAAGTAGCAGCTATTGAGTATGACCCAAACAGGTCTGCAAGGATTGCACTCCTTCATTATGCAGACGGAGAAAAAAGGTATATCATCTGGCCTGAAGGACTGAAAGTTGGAGATACAGTCGTTGCAGGGCCAGACGCAGAAATAAAAGTGGGAAATGCACTTCCTCTTGAGAACATACCTGTTGGTACATTTGTTCATAACATTGAGATAACTCCAGGGAAAGGTGGGCAGATAGCAAGAGCAGCAGGAATGTCAGCCCAGATTTTAGGAAGACAGGGAGATTACGTACAGCTGAGACTTCCCTCAGGAGAAATAAGACTGATACATAAAAAATGTATGGCAACGGTGGGAACAGTAGGGCTTGCAGAACACGAGCTGATTAAACTTGGTAAAGCAGGAAGAGCAAGATGGCTTGGAATAAGACCAACAGTTAGAGGAACAGCAATGAATCCTGTTGACCACCCACACGGTGGAGGTGAAGGAAAAACATTTGGTAAACATCCTGTCTCTCCATGGGGACAGCCTACGAAAGGATACAAGACAAGGCGTGGAGCTAAATACTCTGACAAATTCATAATCAAGCGTAGAGGTAAATAACCATGGGATACAAAGGAAAGTGGAATGAAAGAAATAAAAATCCATATGTAAATGAGAAGATACTGAAAAAAATAAGGAAAATGAATGAAACAGGTGAGAGAAAAATAATAAAGGTGTGGGACAGAGCCTGCACCATAACAGAAGAGATGGTTGGACACACAATAGCTGTTTACAACGGAATGAAATTTATACCTGTTTACATACAGCCAGAGATGGTAGGACACAAACTTGGAGAGTTTTCCCTCACAAGAACTTTCAGGGGTCACCCTGACAAATCTGCAAAAGCAGTCAAGAAAAAATAAGAGGTGGAAAAGATGGCAGAAGCTACAAAAAACCTTGAAGCAAGGGCAGTTTTGAGATACGCGAGAACCTCACCAACAAAAGCAAGACAGGTTATAAATGCAATAAGAGGGAAAGATGTTGGTGTTGCACTTGCCCTTCTCCATGGAATGAACAAAAGGGCAGCAAGAATGGTGGAAAAACTTCTGAAAAGTGCCATAGCGAACGCAGAGCTGAAGGACATGGATATTGACAACCTGTATATAAAAGAAATCAGAGCAGAAGACGGACCAATACTGAAGAGATACATGCCGAGAGCTTATGGAAGGGCAACACCTAAAAAAAGAAGATTTTCTCACATTTATATAACTTTAGCTGAAAGGCAGTAAGGAGGAATAAAAGTGGGTCAAAAAGTACATCCAACAGGATTTAGATTAGGAATAACAACAGACTGGAAATCAAAATGGTTTGCCGACAAAAAAAGATACAGCAAAATCCTGCACGAAGACCTGAAAATAAGAAGGTTTGTAGAGGAGAAATACAAGCAGGCTGGTATAGCAGATGTTATTATTGAAAGACTGGGAGAGAAAATAAGAGTAAAAATACTTGCATCAAAACCAGGAATTGTTATTGGGAGAAAAGGCTCAGAAGTTGAGGAGCTGAACAAGATACTCCTTGCACTGACAGATGCGAAGGAAGTGTTAGTTAATGTTGACGAAGTGAAAAAACCGGAGCTGAACGCAAAATTAGTTGCAGAGGATATAGCTCTCCAGCTTGAGAGAAGGGTGTCCCATAGAAGGGCGATGAAAAGAGCAATAGACAATGCAATGAAAGCAGGAGCAAAGGGAATAAAAGTTCAGGTTGGCGGTCGTATAGGTGGGGTTGACCTTGCCAGAAAAGAGTGGTTTATGGCAGGAAGAATGCCACTCCAGACCCTCAGGGCAGACATAGATTATGGAACAGCAAGAGCATCAACAAAGTACGGAATTCTTGGAGTTAAGGTCTGGATTTATAAAGGAGATAAGTTGGCAGAGCAGAAAGAGGAAGTTCTGAAAAAGATAGAAGAAGAACTCCACACAGTTTAATAAAAAAGGAGGAACAGTAAATGTCATTACTACAGCCAAAAAAGATAAAATGGAGAAGACAGCATAGAGGCAGAATGAAAGGAAAGGCAAGCAGAAGAAATTTTGTTGCTTTCGGAGAATACGGCCTTCAGGCACTTACAGCCCTGCTGGATGACATCAAGACAGATAGAATCAGCCCGTATTGCAATTGTTAGGGAGGCAAAAAAGGAGCAAAGGTCTGGATTAGAGTTTTCCCCCATAAGCCTGTAACAAGAAAACCAGCAGAGACAAGGATGGGTAAAGGAAAGGAGACCTTGACCATTTTGTGGCGGTTGGTAAAGCCGGGGCACATCCTTTTGAAATCTCCGGTGTTCCTGAAGAGGTGGCTGCTGAAGCTTTCAGAAAGGCAAGCCACAAACTTCCAATAAAAACAAGAACTGGTAAAAGCAAGGGAAGAGGTGTAAGCCGATGAAGGCAGAGTGAACTGAGAAAACTTACAGATGATGAACTGAAGGAAAAGCTCACTAAGAGCTTGAAGAAAAATTGATGAATCTAAGATTTCAGAATGCTGTTGGAGGTCTTGAAAAACCATCTGAAATAAGACAGACAAAAAAGGATATTGCAAGGATACTTACAATTCTCAGAGAAAGAGAGCTGTCAAAGCTCAAGGTGAGGTGAGTAATGGCACAGCAGGTTAAATCAAGAAGAAAGGAGTTTGTTGGAAAGGTTGTGTCAGACAAAATGGATAAAACCGTTGTGGTTGCCGTTGAAAGGCAGTTCCCACACCCCCTTTATGGAAAAAGAATAAAAAGAACAAAAAAATTCTATGCCCATGATGAAGAAAACAGATGCAAAGTTGGAGATGTGGTTAGAATCAGAGAATCAAGACCATTGTCTAAACTGAAAAGATGGGTAGTTGTTGAGATTATCTACTTCCCAAGAATTGATATATTGATTTTCCTTTCTAAATATTATAGAATATTATTTTGTCTTTCCGCTTTCGAGGGCAGCGGAATCTAATCAAAAATGAGGTGTGCAGGAAATGATTAGAAGAGGAACATACCTGAATACAGCTGATAACTCTGGAGCGAAAAAGGTTCAGTGTATAGGAATACCTAAAAAGGTTAATTTTGGTAAACAGACTGATTTTGCCACCCTTGGAGATGTTATAACAGTAACAGTAAAAGATGCACTTCCAAATGGAACCGCCAAAAAAGGAAAGGTGTATAAAGCTGTCGTTGTCAGAACAGCAAAAGAAGTAGGCAGACCTGACGGCAGTTATATAAAATTTGATGACAATGCGGTGGTTCTTCTTAATAACAACCTTGAACCGATAGGAACCCGTATCCTTGGACCTGTAGCAAGAGAAATAAGGGCAAAAGGTTTTTACAGAATAGTTTCACTGGCACCGGAGGTAATATAAAAGATGGTTAAAACAAAACTGAAAAAAGGTGATACTGTTAT
>JAUZSJ010000071.1 GCA_030949555.1 Persephonella sp.
TGTAATTGTAGGCAGACAGGGGGGAAACGGCGGTTCTCTGTCACTGCCGTTGAGCGTCTGGAAGAGACTCAGGCTGATATTGACTTTTTCCCTTTGACTGTTGAGTACAGGGAGAAAACGTACGCTTACGGTAAAATCCCCGGTGGATTTGTTAAAAGAGAGGGGAAACCATCTGTAAGAGAAATCCTTGTATCCCGCCTTATTGACAGGCCAATAAGACCTCTTTTCCCAAAAGGTTTTTTCAACGATGTTGTTATCACTGCAATGACCCTTTCTGCAGATGACAGGTATGACCCTGATGTTCTGTCGATAGTTGGTGCATCTGCTGCCCTTCACCTCTCAGAAGCACCATTTGAAGGACCTATCGCAGGAGTAAGAGTTGCAAGGGTAAATGGAGAGTTTGTCGTTAATCCCACATACCAGCAGAGAAACGAGTCAGACATAGACATTAAGCTGTTGCAGGCTCAAAAGATGCCATTGTAATGGTTGAGCTGGAGTGCAGCGAAGAAGTCTCTGAAGAGGTTATTCTCGATGCGATAATGTTTGCCCACGATGAAATAAAAAAACTTATAGAGCTCCAGCATAAGCTAAGAGAAAAGGCTGGAGGAAAAGAAAAAATAACAGTTGAGATAGATGAGACTGATGCAAAACTTCAGGAAGAGTTAGAAAAATAACTAAAGAAAAGATAAAAGAAGCATTAAACATATTAGATAAAAAAGAAAGAAAAAAAAGACTATCTGAAATTTTTGAAGAGGCTGTCTCCTATATAGATATACCTGAAGGAAAAGAGAAAAAGATAGAGGTTATATATAGAGATATTGTTTCCTCTATTATGAGGGAGAAAGTTCTGAAAGAAAAAGTCAGAATTGACGGAAGGAAACCTGATGAGATTAGACCTATATGGATAAGAACAGGTCTTTTTCCAAGAATTCACGGCTCTGCAATATTTACAAGAGGTCAGACACAGGCATTTGTTGCAACTACACTGGGAGCACCAGGAGAAGAGCAGATTGAGGAGAGCATAGAAGAAGATGAGGTTAAGAAGAGATTTATGCTCCATTACAACTTCCCTCCATTCAGTGTAGGAGAAGCAAGACCGCCAAGGGCCCCTTCAAGAAGGGAGATTGGACACGGAAATCTCGCAGAAAGAGCTATAGAACCCCTCATTCCTGATGAAGAAGAGTTTCCTTACGTTATAAGGATTGTGTCTGAGATTTTAGAATCTAATGGTTCAACATCAATGGCTACTGTGTGCGGTGCATCACTTTCCCTGTTTGATGCTTGAGTTCCCATGAAAAAACATGTGGCAGGTATTGCGATGGGCCTTCTCAAAGAGGGAGATGAATATGTAATATTGACGGATATCTTAGGCGATGAAGACCATCTTGGAGATATGGACTTCAAGGTTGCAGGAACAAGAGATGGTGTTACCTCCATACAGATGGACATAAAGATAAAAGAGCTTGACGAAAGAAATACTTCAGGAGGCCCTTCAGCAGGCTAAAAAAGCAAGACTTTACATACTTGACCTTATGTATCAGGCCATACCTGAGCCAAAACCTGAACTGTCTCCACATGCTCCAAAAATCATAACAATGAGAGTTCTTCCTGAGAAAATACCTGTGATAATAGGACCTTCAGGTAAAAACATCAAGAAAATTATAGAAGAGACAGGAGTAAAGGTAGACCTACAACCTGACGGTCTGGTTCGGATATATGCTGTTGATGGAGAAAGCGGGGAGAAAGCCCGTCAGATGATTGAAGAACTTATAATGGATATAGAGCTTGGCGAGGTTTATATGGGAAGAGTAACAAGGGTTGAGGACTACGGAGCATTTGTTGAACTGCTTCCTGGTAAATTATCACTACTTCATGTTTCACAGATATCCCCAGAAAGAATAAGGTCTGCCAGAGACAGGATAAAAGTTGGAGATATTCTTACTGTTAAAGTTATAGATATTGATGAACAGGGAAGAGCAAAGGTATCACTGAAAGAGGTAAGAGAAGGAGAAGAGCCTAAAAATAAATTCCTCTTTGAATAGACTTCAGGGGCGTTAGCCCCTATAAATTCTTTATTACCATTCCATTATCAAATGTTATCAATCCCTTTATCTCCATATCAAACAGAATGACATAAAGTTTGTCAACAGAAATACCTGTTCTTTCTGAAACCACATCTATATGAACCGGTTCTGGTACTGCGTTTATCACTATTTTTTCAATCTCTGAAAGATTAACATCTTCCTTTTCCCTTCCACTTTTCAAAAAAGGAAGATTTTCCAGTATATCTTCTATTTCAATTACAGGAACAGCTCCTTCTTTTATCAGTATGTTGCTCCCTTTTCCATAAGGACTATTTATATTTGAAGGGACAGAAAAAACAACTCTACCATAATCGTTCGCAAATCTGGCAGTTATCAATGCTCCAGATTTTTCACCTGCCTCCACAATAACTGTTCCATAAGAGATACCCGCTATTATCCTGTTTCTAACAGGAAATGTATATTTTGAAGGTTTTGTACCTATAAGAAACTCCGAAAGAAGACATCCTCTTTCTTCAACATCTTTATAAAGCTTCCTGTTTTCAGGGGGAAAGATGTAGTCCACACCCCCTCCAAGAACACCTACTGTGTACCCTCCTCTTTTGACACTTACACCGTGAACCACAGCATCAATACCAGATGCCATCCCTGATACTATACCTATCCCGTTTTCCACAAGATACTCAGCAATTCTGACCGCAACAGACCTTCCATAAACAGAACATTTTCTACTACCAACAACAGATATTAGAGGCTTATCCCAGATAAGATTCCCCCTGAAAAATAAAAAAGGTGGAGGGTCCGGTACCTCCTTAAGCAGCGGTGGATAGTTATAATCTTCCAGTGTTGTATAACCAATTCCCATCTTCTCAGCCTTTTCAATTTCTCTCAATGCCCTTTCTCTATAAGAAGATTTCCTGTTAGCAAGCAGGTAAAAAAGATTTTCCCCGAACTCTTCTTTTACAATTTCTGGATTCTGGAGAACATAAGACACTGTTCCAAATCTCTCCTGTAGTTTTTTTACAGTCTTTTTCCCCACTCCCTTTATGAAAGATAACTCAAGATAGTCTATAATAGACATCACTACCTCCGAATATAAATATAAAGAATGGGAAAAACAAAATCATTATGGAAGCTTATTGGTGAGCTGAAAAACCAGAAAAAATTAGAAGTCGCTGTTTTTTATGAAGAGGTTCCCATAAAGGGAGTTATAGAGATTTCTGAGGTTGATGACAGTTTAGAACAGATAATATGGAAAGCCGATAGAAGAATAACTCCAGTTCTCAAGGAAACGAGACATATATATTTTAAATTCAATGAGGAGATATATATACTCACCGTAATAGCCTATAACAGCAGGGAGATAGCAACATCTTTTCCTGTTTTTGCTCTTGATAAAAAACTGAACAGAGCCTATGTAAGAGTTAAAACCTCAGAATCCCATCCTGTCAGGGTAGAGATAGAAGGAATTGATTTTTTTGCAGAGGATATAAGTGAAGCCGGCATTGGTATAATTGCAGACGAGAAAAAAAGTAAATAGTCTAAAAGAAGGGGAAGAATACCAGATAAAACTGAGTGTTAAAGACGAAGAAATAAATGTAAAAGGTATCGT